>WJIL01000039.1 GCA_014730275.1 Candidatus Lokiarchaeota archaeon
ACCTGTATTTGCTCTTAGAAGACATGATAGTTCCTCTTTGTGCTCATTAAACCCGTGTCAGAAACCCGCCTCTTCCTTTTGTTCTCAAAAAACCTTATGCAGTCTCTACGGACTTTCCCATCGAGATAATCGACAAGGCAATGCAGAGATTGTTGGAAGCAATGCTATGCAGGGCTATGCTTGCTTATCTGGTTTCGAGTTTCTTCTTAAAGGATACCCCTCTGGATAGACAATCGAAGGTTTTGGTGGGGTTGATCCTCCTAAGCCGCAAAAACATTGATTAGAGGGGGTTTCTGTAAGTTGCAAAAGATAAGCTCCAGCTAAGGAGATTGAAACTCAGTATTCACCGCTTTGAATAACTGCATATCATAATCGTTGCAAAAGATAAGCTCCAGCTAAGGAGACACGAGAAAGAGATTCATCCCAATAAGACCATGCAGAAATGAGGTACGATCGTTTTCGATGAAGAAGCCTTTGGAACTGATGGGGGATGGTTCAGTTTCATCTCCATGATGCCACACATAGGAAACAAAATACAGCTCTAGAAGCACGATTAGTTCCTGTTCGTTTCCGGGATTCGCCATCCACTCTGAAAGGCATAGCGGCCCCCTTATGGAACGCTAATAGAGCCTCTCTACGGCAATTACTTGAAGGGGTAAGAACCGGTTATGCCTTAAATATCCCAAAACAAGCTATTATCGTAAGCGGGCATGGCGGGAAACTAGGTACAGAGATTAGTAGGTCGAGGGAACTCGAAATAGATGCGAGGGACAATAGACAAGTGAAAGTGCTGCTCAGTACAATTGGTGAAATCAGTGGTTACAATAAAATTACATACAATCTCATAGGTGCCAATGGAAAATCATGGGACGGCAAGCTGGCAGGAATCGCAACTGGTGTTCTTCTCGGACCGTTTGATGCCATTCTTCTATTCTGTACTGAGGAAAGCTGTCGGTATTTTGATGAATACAAGAAAGCGTGTCAAGATAATTCCCTTCCTAAACCAGAGAAACATCTGATTCCTTCAGGAGAATCACCGGAAGAACAGTGGTCGATTGTCGAGAGAGTAATCGACGCAGTCTTGAAATTGTCGGAAACAACCGAGTCACCTGTCAAGCTCACACTTGATATCACCTCCGGGTATCGGCCGCTTCCGCTTCTCTATTTCACAGCAATGAGCTACCTCACGAGCTTTCACAACTCTGAGCTTGATCGAGTATTCTATTCCAAGTATGATAGGGAAACTGAAACAGGTAAGGTGTTTGACGTAACCTCGGCCTTTCGTGTCATAGAGTGGTATCATGCAACCAAGATGTTCACGAGAACGGGGGATGTAGGCGGCCTTCGTGAACTGGTAGAAAACAAGACGAAGCAAATATCACATGGTGAAGAAGGCTTCAATGATGTCATAAGCATCCGAAAATCGCTCATCGGAATGAGCGGTTCCTTTGGTGCTGGTCTACCCATTGAACTGGGCATGGCTGCCCGCGGCGTTCAACGTGAACTTGAATCAGTGGAGGAATCACCAGCCTCACTGCCTTTATTCAAGCATCTTGCGGATGATTTACGCGCGATAGCTGAATCGTGCTCTTTTGATGAACATGAAACTAAGGGTACGCTACAACTCACCCCCGAGGAAATCCAGCGTCAAATCAAGATCATAGACTTGGCCCTGGAATATGGGCAGGTCAGCAACGCCTTGACAATGATGAGGGAAACGCTGCTCAACAAAGCATTACTCAACCATGACCCTCAGTGTTGGTTGGAGTATCCCACACGAAAGTACATGAGTGGCAGACTAGGTGCACTCAGCGCGAGAGCAAGTAATCCCAAGCTCGCACAGGGGCTAACCGCCAAGCAGAAGCAAGCAGGGAAACTGTGGGGCGAAATCATCCAGAAACGGAATATGCTTGCTCATTGCGGATACGGAGAAAACAGGGTTTGGATTGATGATCTAGCTGAGACCGCAGAAGACATCCTCGAAAGAATCAAATCCATCGATTTGAGCTGTCTGTGGGAAGAAGATGAAGAGAAGGATGATCTTCTGGTCTGTCCTCTCGGGCGATCCAAAGGGGCCATGTATTCAGCCCTAAAGCATACTTCACCGGATAGGATGCTCGCGCTTGTCTCTCCTGATACAAAGCCCTTCTTGGCGGAGGTTGTGGAAGAAGCTAATATCGCTCAGCTCGCGGTATCGGATCTTGTTATTGAAGACCCTTATGCTTCCTTCAAAGAAATCGATGACCTCGTCAATAGGCGCGTCGATCTAGTTACCCGCTCAAAACATGTTGCTGTACATGTTGTAGGGGGGACGACTATGATGACCGAGCTCTCGAGAGCCTTCGGAAGGAAAGCAGAGGAACTGGGAATCCCAATGGAAATCTTCGCGACCATCGACAAACGCAGTCGTGAGGAACAGCGAGAGAATCCGTATGTGGTTGGAGAGTATCTTACACTTGAACGATGGCCACTTGGAAATGGAGATTGATAGCATGGAACGAACAGAAATCGAGATTGAGTTACTGACGCCAATGTATCTGGGCGGAGCAACGAAACAGCCTGAGTTCAGAATACCCTCGATTAAGGGGCTCCTCAGGTTCTGGCTACGGGCGATTGACCCAGACTATCGAAAATGGGAACCAAAGGTGTTTGGCGACGCTGGAGACTATGGTGCATCACCCTTCATCCTTCGGTTAGCTTCCCGCTACAAGAAGATAAGAACTTGTCATATCATAGACCAGCCGGAGCGATCAAACACAAAGAAGTGTATTCAACGAGGGG
>WJIL01000040.1 GCA_014730275.1 Candidatus Lokiarchaeota archaeon
CTTTAAGAAAGAACTAGAGATTCCAGCCTGTGGAGAGCATGCATATACTAAAAAACAGAGGATGAAGGAAAAAGGGTTTTGTTCCATAATCAATGGCCTTTCTCTAGTTGCAATGGTCTTGATTCTATTTCAGGTAGAAATCCAAAGAGGTAGTTGGATTCCGATTCCAGTATGGTTGCTTCTATTTGGTGGTGTGCTTGCACTATTAGCCGTTATAGTCTCTGAGTCTCTCAAACCGACAAAGCTGGAGAAAGCAATGAAGATTGTTGATTATGATAGGCACGGAAACTCAGTTACTCTCAGGATTCAAAATGAAGCCTATGCAGAGGAATTCATTCGGATAAATCCACATGTAACGGTTGTTGGATCCCCTCAAGGACTATGAATGTCACATACCATCTACTCGGTTTAGTATCTGAATACATGGCATTAACAAGGTAAACAAGGTTAACTGTGTTCAATTATCATTTCCTTTGGTTGCCAACCTATATATGAAGCGAATCCATTTTCTAGGCGAGGAGAGCTTCTAGCCATGGGTCAGGATGAAACCTATGTTTTCAGATTCAACCCGGACAGGGTTACATTTCCCGACACCTGTCCGGTCTGCAACAAACCCGCTGCAGCAGAGGGTATTGTAGTAGCTTCGCAAGGAAAAGAGGAAGAAGGCTTCGGAAGCATTAGACCAAGTTCAATTACAGCTCCTCGGCACAGAGCTTCTTTAATACAATCTGTTTCAACACGGAAGCTACGAATTCCTACATGCTCAGAGCATGCCACCTCCGAAGGAGAGAACACCACAGCGAGAAGCGTCGCGGCTATTATCAATGGGCTATCAATAATCGCCTTTCTTATCGTATCATTCAATTTGGGATTAACCATTATGCATGGTATGCCGGTTGTACCCTGGATGGCAATGCTCTGGATATCTATTCTGATCGCAATGCTTGCTTCTTACAAAGCGCTCGGGCCGACTGATCTACAGAAAGCTATAGAGGTGGTGGAGTATGATGCGGGAGGTTCAAGACTAACAGTACAGATATCCAACCTAAGTTACGCTAGGCAATTTTTGCATTCTAATACCGATTCTGTTGAAATCATAAAAGGAGGAAAAAGCCTGTGACCCTCGGAAGAAACAAGGATTATGTGATTCGCTTCGATATTGAAACGACTCGATTGCCGGAGATTTGCCCGATTTGTGGTCGGCCAGCAGATAGCGAAAGCACGCTCATATCATCCAAATCTGATCTTCCCCAGGGGATGCAACGAATCTGGCCTGGTGCGAGTGACTACTACGGACGAAAACGAATCTCATCAGACCCGGGCTCATATATGGCCAAATCTCCTACTAGTACCGATTCAGTGAAGAAACTACGTATTCCAACCTGTGAGGAGCATTCCTATGATGCGGAGGACAGAAGCAGAGCCAGAAGCTTGCTCATTTTCACAAATGGATCCTCTATACTCATTTTCATGTTCTTCGTGTTGCGGATTGGTTTCCTGTTGTTTCAGGGTGACCCCGTTTCAATGTTGGAATACGTGCTCTTCGGTTTGGTTACCATCACTATGCTTGCTACCTTTCGGGCATTGGGTCCAAACGAGCTCGAAAAAGCGTTTCAAGTAATTGATATCGGGGATAAGGGAACAACAGTTACTGTCAGGGTAGCTTATGAACACTACGCTCAGAGCCTTATTCGCTCAAATCCGAAGTCCATTACAGTCTTACAGGGGGAATAGAGCACGGACGCACAACTTGGTTTACCATAGATTCCTCTTCTATGATGCCATCTTCGAAGTGGTAACAAATGTTTTTATGTTTTTTAGCCTTGTATTAAGTCGATGATTGTATATGAGTGACGAAGATAGCGAGGGGTTCTTCATCAGATTCCATCCAAAAGACGTTAGATTCCCGGACATATGCCCAGTTTGTTCATCTCCTACAGATGGAAGTGCTTCGATATACCTGTACCAGTATGATTCCGACTCGCTTCTTCCATGGTTGAGATCAATGTCTCCCGACAGAATTAGAATTCCCACATGTCAAGAACATTCATTCTCTAATGAGAATATCGCAAACAGAAAGGTTCTTCGCGTATTCTTAGTTGGCGTTTCCATTCTCATGGGCTTGTATTTCATTATCCGAATCGGACTTTTCTTATTCGCCAATATACCACTCAATCTCTGGGTGTTCGTGATACCGGCGTTGGCTATTGTTCCTATTGCACTTGCCAACGAAGTAGCTCCAATCTATAAGTTAGAGCGGGTATTTCTTATGCTGAATTATGATGGGTCAACTGTTACTGCCAAAATAACAAATAGAGCGTACGCCGAAGAGTTTCTCCGTCTCAATCCCGCTTCTCGTCAAGTAGCGAAACCTATGACTGGGCACCACTAGAAAATGGATAACAGGGTTCGTGGCTACCATCTAGTGTTTCCTAATTCAGTGCAAAGTGATATCTCATAATGTCTGTGAAATTATATATGAGTTGATTCCAACTTGTGAATGGAGAATACATGTAAGCATGCCAGAAAAACACAAAGACGGGTACCTAATCCAGTTCAATGGCGAAACAGCTAGTTTCCCAGATAGATGCCCCGTCTGTGATCGTCTTGCAACTACAGAGGGTACTATTCTCACAGCAGTGGAGAAAACAAGAGAAAGACTGAGAGACAAATGGCCAAAATGGAGCCTTAAAGCCCCTGTGGGCAGTATATCTCCAGCACATTGGGATGGCTATCGTCCTGGTTCTGGTGCAATTCGGAAACTGAGAATCAATACGTGTGAAAAACACGCATATTCTGCAGTGGAAAGAGGTAGAGCAAGAAGCTTGTTCATTGTATTAGGCGGATTGTCAACTATTGGTTCTATCTTCTTCGCTGTCCGAATCGGATTCCTGACTATTCAGGAGATTCCCATTGAGTCATGGTCTTACGCACTTTTCGCATTAGCAATTATTGTCATGATAATCTCCTATAGAGCACTAGGTCCCACGGAGCTGGAAAAGGCGATTCAGATTATGAGTTACAGTAAGGAAGCGTCAAGCTTTACTGTAAAAATCAGCAACGAGGAGTATGCAAGGGAGTTCTTGCGATCCAATCCACATTCTGCTGAGCTAATTGAGACTCAAGAATGACCCATTCCAATCCCCTAAAAATGCTAGTCAACGATATCGGCTACTGTACCGATGGCTCTTGTGTTAGCTTCTCTTAGGACTATCTTGTCACCGTCGGAGATAGCTTCTGGTCTGAAAAGAAACTCAAGCTGAACACGTGCAAAATCACCCACGGATAGAAAATCTGCATCATAGATTTTCTTGAGCATAACGCTTTGCTGTATTGTGTTGCACTGAAGAACCGGAGTGTAACCTTCAGAAATGCGGGTCGGATGACGAGTCACAACGATTTCCGCCTCGAAAGTCCTACATGGTTGCTTGGAGCCGCCTGGATCAGCTAGTAGCTGCCCTCTTCGTATAGCATACTTGTCAACACCCTTTACATCAATCCCGAACATGTCACCAGGTTTTACGGCATTGACACGCTTCTTGAAGACCTCGATGGATCCGACTCGCCCCTCCAGCTTTTTTTCACCGTTGTTTGGAACCACTACAAGAGGCTGTCCAGCTTTGAAGACGCCTGACCTCACCGTTCCTGTAACGACTACGTTCGTGCCTCTGATTCCTCGGTATACTTTGTCCACATAGGCTTGAGCGGGTTGTGTTAGGTCAGTCTCTTTGGAATCGAGAGGGAGTTTGCTCAGTAAGCTTGATAGAATATCGATATTCTGCATCGTTTTACAGGAGACCTCTACGACCGGCACTATTACTCCATGCCCCATCTCTTTCACTGCAGTATCTATGTCCTCTTCATCTTGAATCGACACCGGAATGCCGCCGATATCTTTGATCGTCTTACGCACAACATTGGTGACAAGTTCCAGTTCTTCTTTAGCCACACTATCAACTTTCGATACTACAACAATGAAGGGTATATCCTGCCCAGACATCAGAATCATGTGTTCACGGGTTATCTTGTCAAGCCGCCGTCTGCTATTGTGTAGCTCCTCGGACTTGATCAGATTCGCCTCGTCTTTTGCTGGTACGAGGATAACCCCATAACTCGCATCCCCACCAAGAATGCTCCGAATCATGGTCTTGCTGTATTCTTGGTGGCCAGGAGCATCAGCAAACATCAATACCCTTGAAGATCGGTCGAGAGCCCTTGCCCACTCTGCTTTGCTCAATGGATTATCAAGATGGATGGGATCGCCCCCACTTGTAAACCCCAGAAACGCCATATGGATATCTGCGGTCTGGCCACGAGTTATTTCCTGAGGATGTTTCAGGAGGAAGGATCTAGCCTTTCCGCTTCCGTCATCTGGTTGCCCCGTAACAAGAGTGCCTATGAGGGTGGACTTCCCAGAATTGACTCGCCCAGCTACAGATATAGCGCAGCTCTCCCTCGTCTCGGTGTCCGCCAATCGCTTGAGAACATATACACCGACCATTCCCTCCTTAGTTTCTACACGGGTTTCTTCGATGATTTCGACCTCAGCTTTTTCGCAGATTTGCTTCAGTATGTCTTCTGAGGATTGCAAGGTCTTCTCGCTTAGGCCATAGACTTCCCAATTTTTGCCATCGTGATCTTCAATGCCGACAAGGAATCTACCTTCGAATGGACTTTCGCACGTCATGTACCGAATACGAGAGATCAGGCTCTGCAATCGTTCTTTTCGCAAGTCCGATTTTGTGAGACGGCGTTTGAACTCGGTGTTGTCGGTTTCACCCATGCGGACGATTTTTAGCATATCTGCAGGCTGAGTCATTGTTCCGTCTCCACGTTTATCACAATTTTAGTTGATTGAATGATATTTATTTTAGTCATCAGAATTGTTCATTACCTAAGTGTTCTTCGGTCTTGGAACCATACGATTCTACGTACTTGACTGCCTCCATAAGAGACTCTTTTATAGCGGCTAAACTAGGTTCGATTGGTGTTTGTACATTGGGTAGCCAATTGAAAATCTATTGGGCCAACGCACTTTTCTCGGATGCCGATAGAGCATTCAACAAGCGTTGTGCAGAGGAATTACGATCGGTTGGATACGAAGTGTTCTTGCCGCAAGAAACACCGTTTACCTTCGATGAGGCCCCCAGCAACGAAGAAATCTACGAAGCAGATAGTGAAGCAATTCTGAGAAGTGATGTACTCGTTGCATGCATCGACCAATTTCCAATAGATGCTGGTGTAGCTTGTGAAATCGGTGTGGCTTCCAATGCACAAATCCCCATCATTGCGCTGTACACGGATATACGAGCCAAAAGAAAAGGCCCAGGTAAAATGTACAAGAATCAATATGTGCTTGGTGCAATTGAAAAGCACGGCATGATGGTTCATAGTGTGGATAGCCTATTGGACACATTGCGCGAGATTCAGAGTTCATTAACGAGCAAGTAGCTAAGGGGACTGCTTTGAGTGATACTAGACGTCATGGAGTAACTTGTTTCCATCCACGCTTGGGGTCTCCGCCTGTATCCATTTCATCAGCGCGGATTTTGTCAAAAATCATCTTTGCCTTCTCGTAGTCTCTCAGGCCTTTCGCCTTACGCTGTACCTTGTTCTTTGCGTCGGGTGTATAGTAGATATAGTAGACCACAAAAGGCAGGTAACCAAAGTCTTGCTTGTTTGTCTCTATGAGCATAAGCTTTCGAATCTTGTTTTTCTTTCTGTACACAACTCTATCAAGTACTTGAGCCTGCGGAAGATCTTTACCAATGCGTTCTGCTTGGAGGTCCTCCAGGATTGTTGTTCTATCAGTTATCTGTGATACTCGCACATCCTCGACAGTATCAACTGATTTATCTGTTCTAAGATACTCTTCAGGGAACCTCGGATGACGCAGTGAAACAAATGGAACTCTCCGAATAACCTCCCAGGATTCATCTTCTTCATCGTACTGAAGAACGTTCTTCATGATGTAGTCCATGTCGCTTTTGGTTTCAATGAGATCCCCATATTTGATTTTCACAACTTTCTCAGGTTTGCACATGCGATACGCCCGTCCATCATTACTCGTTTCTGTGAAACCTTTAGTATGGACAAATTCAGCATCATTCCACATTTTCCGGCGTTCTTCATCAGGCAATCCCCCACCACACTTCGTTACAATCTGATAGGTTCCATCTGGATATCGTAACCCCAAGATAGTTGAAGCAACTTGATCGGTTCCAAGTCTACTACCTGGGTTTCCGTTCACCATTCCCATCAAAACAACATCCAAACTGAGAACTGGCTTCACTTTGTGTCCAATGCTGGAACGGCCCTTTAGGCGCACAACCAGTCCTTCTGCTCCTTTTCCTTCAACCTCCTGATCATAGAAGTCCTTCAACTGAGTCTTATCCTTTGTATGGATAGCATCAACCACAGCCAGCCTTTCTGATTGGTCAGCGCCAATCATATCTTTGATAATTTCAAATCGCTCTCCATACTCTCTGGTTTCCAAGAGACTCTCGCCATTCAGATGGATAACGTCGAATACTCGAAAGCCTATCTTCTCCAGCTGCTCTTCATTCTCTGGTGCACGGGCGATTCTCGAAAAATCATACACCTTTCCGTATTCCGTAAAATCTCCAGAAGGACAGGCAATCAGTTCACCAGCAATGAAAGCTTTCTCTATATCGTTATCCTCCATGATTTCATTGATATCTTCATTTACGGGCATTCCATAGACAACACGGTGGTTAGGTGAATTCATGAAAAACGAGTATTCACCTTCTTTATAGCAAAATACATTGAATTCCCCATCGTATTTTACTGAAGCATAGACGCCATCCCAGAGCGGAATATCATCGATTTCATCATCTTCCTTGGGAATGAATTTTTGAGTAACATTCTTTCGATAGTTATCAACCACCCGCTCAATATCTGGCTTGTTGATAGATTGGATAGTACCCCGCACATACTCTCCAACGGTGCATACTATTTTGTCTTCGCTAATCATGGTCCTCAACTTTACATTTCATCATCTTCGCGCTCTGGGATTTTGAATTCCCGTTCCACAAGGTGCAACATCACGAGATACTCGTCTCCCATTTGTTTGCCTTCAATGAAAGAAGCGCTGTACTTCTTCCCTCCATTTCTCAAAACCAATGGTGAGGGGCTCTTGGTTTCGGGATTGAATGCTCTCACCCAGTACATCTTATCGTCTTCTAGCTCCTCAGCAAGATCATGTAGAAAATTGTAAGCATGGGCGTTAGTATGAGTGATATAGTAGCTCTTCTCAAGCAAGTATTGTTCAAAGGCTTCTTTCTTGGTTAGGCTCTTGCTTAGAATCTTCAAGGGAATCTCCGAGTGAACATTTCCAAGGGTTCGTTCGTGTTCTCGCGTTTTCTTCTCACCATCTTTTTCAAGAGTATCCAAAACTCTGTAATTATGGACAATGGTGTTGTCATTATCCAGAATCACGGTCCTTTTTGTGTCAATCTTTTTGCCGAGAAGCTGTAAATCAATATCATCATCAGATTCAATCATGGCTAGGACCTGCTCAGAATCCTTTCCAGCTAGGATTCTGTCGCTTCTATCAGCCTTACAAAGAACAAAGGAAAGGAACTCCACATCTTCCCCATCTTTGCTCTTAACATCATAATCTTCTCTCGGCCTTTTTGCTTGCATGAATCCTTCCGCTACAATGCCATCTTTTTCGATATTGATTTTCATTCCTCAATCTCCCCGTAGAGCATACATTTGGTGTTGAGCATTACCATTCACCAAAACCTGAGCCGAGTTCTTCATCTGCTTCCTCATCATATTCTACAATGATCTCGTCCTTTCTGCCCGTGACGGGCTCAGCTATTTTGCCAACGAAAACCACAATTTCTCCCCATTTTGGGAACAGAACCATTTCATCGGGTGTCTGAGACCTGTAATAGGCGTAAGGTGATTTCAGAAGCAATCCATCTTCATATAGCTCTCTGACTCTTTGTTTGAGATCTTGGAGCACAGAGTCATCTTCCGTTCGTAGAACATAGGTTCTGCTTATGGAAAATAGGGACAGTTCGGTAAAGAATATTTCGTCAAAATCTTCTAGTTTCTTACTCGTCTTGTAGGTGGATTCAACAAAAGGCAGCGGCTTACCATCATCGTATTTCACTAAACCTCTATATGATAACGGAATCCCGTTTTCTGTCAGGTAATTCTGTTTGTAGCATCCTGATTCGAGGATAGTCATACCATCTGAAGTGATGTAGCCCTTGTGAAACTCCTCTCCATTCTCCCCAACGAATTCTCTACCTCTTTTTCCATATAGGTCTTCAGCGGTGAATTTGTCGAGCCATGCGTGAGTGAGTTCTCCATCCACGACTAAATCGAATTTTCTTGGCATATAGCTTTCAATCCTTGCTCCGAAGCAAACAACCTCAATTCAAAGATATCATTTACAGACATTCTAAAAAAGGGTTATTTTTCTTAAGCAAGGATTTGTTGTTATTAGGGGTTGAACAGCTACGTTTGTTGATAGCCCCATAATAAGCATATTCGATATCACAACGGGCATCAAGGTTTATGTGGCTTTGAATCTCCTCTAATGGGATAAAGCCAATCTAAGTGCATTTCTTAACGGTGAAGCTGATGAAGAGAAACCACACTGGTACACTAGGCTGCATCCATCTTATCTTGGTTCTCGTTATCCTTGTGTCACCCCCAGCATCTGTCTTCAGGCTAAGCGTAGCACATGACATCATAACTCCGATTACCTCAGAATCAATGGACGCAGAATCCTTTGCAATGCGCAATATTCCGAGAGATTATCTCCCAAGTTTATACCAAGATGCATCCAATACTGTTGCAGTAATTGTTGAGAACTCTCTGTATGGATGGATAAGAACTCCCACTCAACAATACTGCCAGGACCTCGTTGGATCTGGATATGACGTTATTCTGTATACAGAGGATATTGCTACCGTTTCTGATTTGAAAGGTTTGTTTGTGAACTGGTATGTGAATGAAGGGCTAGTAGGGGCTGTTCTTATAGGGCGTCTTCCGTATGCTGAATTCCACCATGATTCAACTTCAGTCTTTAGCGCAGAGACCTTCATTTGTGATCTCTACCTAATGGACTTGGATGGCACATGGTCGGATAGCAATCCGAGTGATGGCATATTCGATCATCATAGCGCATCTTTGCATGGAGATATCGATCCCGAGATATTCGTGGGACGCATCGATCCTTCTTGCCTGTCTTGGATTGCGAATCCAGCTGAGACAGTCACAGCATATCTATCTAAGCTGCACCAGTACCGCACAGGGGATTTAGAAAGGAAGCATCGAGCTGTTGCATTTGTTGATGATGACTGGTGTTCTTGGGGTGAACAATGGGCACGAGATATTGCAGCCGCTTATCCAGATATCTCCTATGAAGGAAACCCCGATTTGACCACAGGAGCAGGCTGGCTGAACGTTCTGGGCCAAAACCATGCCTGGGTGCATCTCTGTGCTCATAGCTCTCCTACTGCACATCACTTCAAACCATGGGCTCAAGGGCTTGTTACTTCTACAGACATCAAGGAAGCTGCCCCCAAAATCAGCTTCTATAATCTCTATTGTTGCAAGGGAGCCAAATGGACAATGCAAGACAATCTTGCTGTTACATATCTTTTCAGCAGTAACTACAGCGTCGCTAGTATTGGGAGTACCAAGAGTGGGGGTATGATGGACAATAGTCATTTCTACACACCCTTGGGCCAGAACAATAGTATAGGTGAAAGCTTGGTCAACTGGTTTTCGAAATCCTTGAACGAGATGGGGGAGGCAGGGTCAGCATATCTAGAATGGTATTATGGAATGACAATAGTCGGAGATCCATTTCTTCGAATCAACTATGATTGCAGAGCACCTCCGCCCCTACTGACTTCACCCACACATCCAAATCAAACCTCTTGGTATGCAGACAAACGGTTGTTGCTTGAATGGGAAGTACCAGAAGATGTCAACGGCATTGCAGGGTACTATTATGCAATAGACAGGAACTCATCTGGAATACCAAGAATCAATGCTGATAACTTCACAAACAAGAACAAGATTATGGTAGATAGGCAACTCAAGGATGGGACATGGTTCGTACACGTTATGAGCCGAGATGTTTTAGGTAACATTGGTCCCAGAGTAGCCCACTACCGAATCAATATTGATAGCGAATCTCCCTACCTTCTACTTCACGGGCTACCTTCGTTCTGCAATATCTCACGGCGATGTCTTTCCGTGAATTGGTCAGCAACCGACCTCTGCAGCGGATACTCTCATTCTCGCGTATGGTTAGATCAGCCATCCAATGTTGTTGTTGATGGGACTGAACGAATTTTGAATCTGTCTAATCTCACGGAAGGACAACACACGCTAAACATCACCGTGTACGATGCAGCAGGAAACCGAGATAGTGAACAAATTCGTGTTTGTGTCGATCTCACCAATCCACATATCGAGCTAATACGTCCTGCTTCTGGAGGTCTGTATGGTTCCTCCTTGATGCTTGCATGGAGAGTTACTGATGAAGAATCAGGTTATAGAAATGCGTCTGTAAGCGTAGATGAAGGTGAATCTGTGGAGCTGTCTGCACCGGCATCATCCATAGTAATTCATGGGCTTTCACCAGGACTTCACACATTCAACTTGACAGTCGTTGACTGGGTGAATCGATTCACGACGCTAGTAATCGCTGCAAGAGTATATCCTGTGTTAGATTGTGTGTGGATTGTCGCAGCTTTCGCCAGCGTTACAGCAGCTGTAGTACTTCATTCCTTCAAACCCTCTCGAAATGAAATTTCAGACACTATCATATGATTGCTAATCTATAACTGCATCGAGGCTTCTGCAAATCCTTTTTAGGAAAAAAATCATCTGTCAATGCTGAGGGTTCATCCTTGAGAATGATAGGAAAGGATCAGTTTCTAGAGACACTCAACCGCTTCATTGCAGATAGAAAAGCTGTTTATGCTGATCTGAAGGAGGAAAAGAGATTAGGTGAGTATTTCATCGCTTCTCTTCTTGGAACTATTCTGTTTTC
>WJIL01000041.1 GCA_014730275.1 Candidatus Lokiarchaeota archaeon
AAGCCATTTCGCCTTACGGACGTTGCTGCCCAGGTGCCGAATCGATTCACCTACTTGGACGAGGAAGATATCTCGGACATGGACGGTGTTGTGCTTCGAACCGTCGGCTTTGGCACAGGAGACCAAATCACCTTTCGAATCAGCCTTCTCGAACACTTTGAGGATGCGGGTATCTACGTGATGAATCCCGCCTATGCCTTCCGCCGAGCAAAGGACAAATATGCCACATTGACAGCCCTTCACAAAGCAGGAGTCCCAGTTCCACGAACCTATATCGGGGAAAATCTTGAGGCTGCCATCGATTTCGCTGAAGAAGTTGGAGACGTCATTATCAAGCCGCTTATTGGAGCGCGAGGATTGGGTGCGATAAGATCAGATGATGCCGCTTTGGCATATAGGGCTATGAAATTCGTTCATCAGCTTGGGCAAGTGCTCTACGTACAAGAAACCATTCAGAAACCGGATAGGGATATCCGCGCATTTGTCATAGGGGATGAGGTTGTTGGCGCGATGTATCGGTACCTCCCCGAGGACGAAGAGGAGGAGTGGAGAACCAATGTCCATACTGGAGGCAGAGCAGAAGAGGCAGATCTGAGTGAAGAGTATGAAAAGATAGCTATTCGGACTGCAAACGTTATGGGTCTTGATTACACAGGAGTAGATATTCTAGAGTCTCCAGACGGCCCGTATGTTATAGAAGCAAACGCTGCTCCATCATGGAGTGCCCTGTCTAGAGTCACAGGATTAGATATAGCAGACATGATTATCGATAAGCTGATTCACGAGGCAAGCCAGTAATCGTGTCTATTTTGAACAGAATCTTCAAAACTTAGACTTCTTTTCAATTGTTCATTCAGCTATAAAATTAGCGGTTATATGTATCTTTAAGAAGGGGTGTCGATTTTTGAAGCACGCTACCAGTACGCCGAAAAATCGTAACTCGACGACTTCATCAACCACGTTGATCCACCCGAGGACCATCCATGAACAAACATTCGGTGACAGAGCATCCAAAGAGATGTGCAACCTGCGATCGTAGCTACTGCATTAGAGTGTACAAAAGCGACGACTGCCCATTCTGTGATATGGCTGAACAAGTACTTGTTGAGAGTGTATCAGCGTACGGAATATCAAAGGATGAAATTCTGGAAATCAGATTGAATCATGAAGAAAATGGCGAAGAGGATGATTTTCCAGCTTTACCAGCCATAGAAATCTGTGATTCGCACATTTTCGGCATTCCACAGAGAGATAATATCACTGATTTGCTAAGTCGAATGATGATAAAGGACCGTTTTACGAAGCCCGATTTCAAGAAACCATTTTCTTGAGAATTGCTTCCACTTCATCTGTGCTAAGCAATCTGAATTGTCTATCATCAACATTGATGCGACCGATATCAATTGTTTCTGCTTTTTCAGCAGGATCAATGTCAGCTTCTTCTCCCTCAGCCCGAAGTAATCCCTTGAGCGCAAGCTCCTGAGCAGCTTCCAAATCCATATCGGATGTGTAATTCTCATTGAAGAAATCCCTGATTACGTCAGATTCCTTTCCGATTGCTGTTGCTTTCCAACCCCAGAATGAGCCAGAAGGATCAGTTGTGTAGAGCTGCGGGCCATGAAAGTCGACGCCGCCAACCAATAGGGAAACACCAAATGGTCTAACTCCACCATATTGGGTATGCATTTGTTTTGTATCACAAATGTTGACGACAAGAGAGTGAACAGATATCGGCTCTTCATAGCTGAGGCGGTTTACTTGTGCCTGAACCCGAGCTTGATCAATAAGCTTTCTTGCGTCAGCGTGTAGCCCTGCAATTGCAGTTCCAACATGATCATCAATCAGCAATATCTTCTTCAATGTCTTCAAATCGACGAGGTCATGGGGCAATCGTTTTTCACCCGCAAGAATAACTCCATCTTTTCCTTTCACACCAACTGCTAGAGGACCATGCCTGACGGCCTCTGTAGCATACTCAACTTGATAGAGACGACCTTCAGGACTGAAGACTGTAATCGCCCTGTCATAGCCCATACTTCCTTGTGACCCTGGGAACATGCTTTCATAACACTCCGAATTTGTAAGACGGTAACTAGTAATTGTCTAGACAAGTGGACGCGTCAAACTGGCAATATAGGTATTTCTATAGGATAAAGGCTATCTCCATTGATACTCCAAATCTATGCAATCGGGAATCTTGTCCTCAATACTCGAAAGGTCTTCCAAATCTGGCTCTCCCAAGCTTTCTGCTTCGCTTTCTCTTACACCTGCCGATGCAACATAGTTCTGAACCATATATTCTCCGGAATAACCCAGGGCTTCAAGAGCTTCCGCAATGCCAATCAAATCACGAGGGGTCATTAGTCCGCTGGCATAAGTGGTGCGCGGCCACAGTTCAACATCTGAATCCAGGACAGTAGTAATACTCTCTGCAACTTTTGGCCACCAGTCTCTTTGCGTTCTAGTTATGCGGCGATATGCATGTGGAGGGTTCTTTACATCCAACCATACCGAATCCAAGTAAGGTAAACACTGCTCCAGAATCCAAGGAACCGACCCCTGCGTATTCAAATTAATATGGCCGCCTGGCCCTTCTTTCAAAGCTTTAAGCAAACCAACAAGCTCTTTCTGGATTGTGGGTTCCCCGCCGGTGATACAGAATCCATCAACCAGATTACCTTCTGTCGAGGAGAGAATCTCTTGTACAGTCATCTCTTCCCCCGAATCCAGCGGAAGAAGTTCTGCATTTTGACAGTACGGACAGTCAAAATTACATCCAGCCATAAATATCACCGAGACAGGAATCTTGGGAACATCCACTAGACTCAAATCTAGAATAGAACCAATCCGCATTGTCTGAGAATGCCTCATCAAGACTATGACGTACTTCGTTATATCTATAGTTGTCCCAAATCACGTCTTCAATTCTGTTATCTAGCTGTTTTATGAGCGCTTTAATTCCTCGAAGAGATTTTCTAGAACATTTATTATATCATATTCAATCCTCTGAGGATACGGGGACCTATTAATAATGGAAACACAAGCTGCATTAGAACACTCAGAAATATTAGATGGCACGCTGTTTCACATCCAAATAAACCGCTGTCAATACATTGACAATTTTCCGGAAAAAGTAGCCAATGTATTCAAAGATAACATGAATGGCCATCTTGTTAATGATTTCGACGAGATACGGGACGATCTCAGCGAAATCGAGACAAATTTCTTCAAGATTAACAAGACACGCATCAACAAGGAAGAATTCTACAGAACCCTTTACGAAAGGATAACCAAGCGTGCTAGACGAGCATAGGTCAATATCAGCTAAGTGGATGGCGTATCCGTAAACACCTAGTCTTGAGCGAGGGGTAAACTCACGATAAACCTGGCACCCTCTGAGACTTTGCCAGGTACTCTGTCTTCTATGCGGATACTGCCATCATGCTTTTTTACCATCTGCGAAACGAGCATCAAGCCAACCCCCCGACGTCGTTTTGTAGTATCCAGAAGCTTCTTCTTTCGGGAATCGCTGATTCCAGGACCATTATCAGCAACTGCAATCTCAACAGAATCATCTAAAACTTCAACTTCAATCCACACTTTCTTCTCAGGTTTGGGATTGTGACGGACAGCATTCTCAAGAAGATTCCACAGCATTTCACTCAGTAACTCATCCGCAATGACGTAGATATCTTCATCTAGACCCTTGGTAAAGACCTCAACAGAGTGCACACGTTTCAGAACACGTATGCGTTCATGAAAAGCATCGGAAAGATTAACCTTAGTTCTTGGCAAATCTCTCAGCTGACTTCCACGCTTGACCTTGGTAATCAGACGATTACAGAGTTCTATCGACTCTAAAATGTCGTCTCGGGCTTCATTCACGTAGTAACGGGGTAAGTCACAATCAATTAAGCCAGCTGCAGTCATAATAACCTGAAGCTGATTCGCTATGTCATGGGTAAGCAAATCAAGATAGAAACGTTGAGTCTTTTCCATTTCTTTGATCAAACTGACATCGGTCACTACTGCAAATGATCCAACGTATTCGCCGCTTTGATTGAAATAGGGGGTAGCTGAGATAATCGTAGGGACCTCCTCACCCTGACTGTTCTCCCAAACAAGCTCATACCGTTCTGACTTACCCTGCATCCTATCCCGTCTCTTTCTCACAGCCAGCTCTTCATCTTGCTCTTTTGTGAAAGATATCCATTTTTCGCCAATAACATCTTCCCGCTTATAGTCAAGCATCTCACAGAATGCATCATTGGCAAATACAATTCTGCCATCCTCATCATCCATAGTGAGGCCTTCGTTCATAGTCTCGACGAGGATTCTGTTTCGACGTTGAACCTCTCTTAATGTACGCTTGTCACGCTCCCGTTCAGTGACATCAAGAACATGAGCAATAGTTTTCAAGCTGCCTTCGTCGTCCTTTGCCAGTTCTACACGAGTTTCTACTGAGACTGGCGTTCCATTCTTTTGTTCAATACGGAATCTGTAGACGGGCGGAATTTCAATACCCTCCCGTCGAAGAGCAAATCGTTTTGATACTAGTTCTCTATCCTCTTCTACGAGCTTTTCTCTGAAATCGAGTCCAATGAGGTCTTCTTCGGTCCCACCGAAGATTCTGCATGCTTCTCTATTTACATATTCAAACTTCCCATCCTCACCAATGATGACTATTCCATCGTGAGTGTTGTCTATCATTGTCCGTAGTACTTCATCTTCAGATTCGAAGTCCCGGATTGGTTCAGAGTTTTCCTCATCGTTAGTCACTGTTCAATCACTCCTCTGAATGAATTGTTCCCGGGTTTGAATATCCCTCATCACCAGTTGTGAATTGCATGCAGCAGTGGCTACAGACTATTCGTCTAGCACGGACCATATGAACTAAGGGCTCCTTAATAGCCTTATGAGTCCATGTAAAACATGAAGTACATAGCCCCAACAGGTTGATTTTTGTTAGCTACCTGCACTTGAAACATCCCGGCAACAATGATGATTGTAACGAATTGGTACAACAAACAAGGTTGGTGTCTATTACGAAAAATGCTCTAGTGGTTTTCGAACCAACAGGCTTACGCATCTCTGCCCCACAAGAAGCTACCGTGCTTGGGACGGCAAGGTCAGGTGGGCTGCACATTGCATCTGAATGTGGTGGAAAAGGAACATGCGGCAGCTGTAAAGTGATACTGCAACCGGTTCCAAATCCAACCCGGAGCGACCGTCAATGCCTAAGCAAGGAAGAAATTGCCCAAGGATATCGTCTCGCTTGTCAACACACCCCTGTTAACGGTATGAGAGTGATAGTTCCCCAAAACATAGCAGAAGCAAAAATACTGACTGAAACCAAGCCACGCTCCCGAACGGTAGTACCAGATCCCGGACTCCAAGGGAAGATTGGATTTGCAGTAGACATAGGAACGACGACAATAGTTGTGTACATGATGGACCTTGAGAGCGGAATCCAGGTAGCACAGGCTGCAGCCCTTAATCCCCAAATCGCATATGGCGAAGATGTGATGTCAAGGATTACCTATGCCATGAACAAGGAAGATGGATCTGAAGCACTGAAAAACAAGGTAGTTGGACGGGTGGATAGACTGATTTCTGAGCTGTGTGAATCACAATCAGTTGATTACGAGGATGTGGTCAGATACTCCTTTGTTGGCAATACAGCTATGCACCATCTGTTCCTAGGACTTGAAGTGGCGAATCTAGGACTATCACCATATAATCCGACAATCAGCAGCCCTCTCAAGAGGAGAGCCCATGATGTTGGGCTAACGGCAAATACTGAAGCAGAGGCGTATTTCGCTCCAAATTTGGCGGGATTTGTGGGAGGAGATACAGTTGGTTTCATTTTGTCTCAGGAACTCCACAAAAGCGATACAGTCAGTCTTGGGATAGATGTTGGCACAAACGGAGAGATTGTTGTATCCAGAAGAGGAGAGCTCTTCTGTTGTTCCGCTGCTGCAGGCTCAGCTTTTGAGGGTGCAACGATTCGGGATGGAATGCGTGGGCAGAAAGGGGCGATAGAGTACATATCAATAGAATCCCCAGAAGAACCCCCAAAGCTGACTGTAATAGGGGATATAACTCCAAGAGGAATCTGTGGGTCCGCCATAGTTGATATTGTAGTTGAACTGAAGGAGAACGAGCTCCTAGATTCGACTGGACGATTAACAAGTGGGAATCGAATAGAAGAGCATGACGATTTTGGAAAGCTGTATGTGATTGCAGAAGAGCGAGAACTAGGAAGCAATCGAAGGATTGTCTTCACACAGAAAGATGTAAGACAGGTTCAGCTAGCCAAGGCTGCAATCAGAGCAGGCGTTCAAATTCTTATGCAGGAAGCTGAGATTGCTGTTGATGATTTGGAGGTCCTTTACCTGGCCGGTGCTTTTGGAAACTACATCAGACCATCAAGTGCATTGAAGCTAGGGTTACTACCTCCAGTAGACAAGTCAATGGTGATACCAGTCGGCAATGCTGCAGGGGACGGAGCGAAGCGATTGTTACTTTCTGAGAATGAACGGAAAGCAGCAAAGGAATTTTCAGAACGAGTAAGATATGTGGAACTAGCAAATCACGATGATTTCACTGAGACTTTTACCGGTGCTATGTCGATATAGTGAATAACGAGAAATATCATGCCAATTCAACAAGATTGGGAAATCCATCATAAGAAATGGAGTTGACAAGAGGAATCGAGAGAGTCTAGTTGGCTGTGAATTCTTCCAATATTTCTATTACTTCTTCATCAGTAAGATCATGCCAATCCCGATAGGCATTCGCAACAGCAAATACAAAACCCGTTTCAATTCGCGGACAGATTAGTTCATCAACAGCTGGTTCTACACGGTCCACAGCACTATCGGAAGCTGTTGGGACAAAAACCGAAATCGATTTGGGATTTTGTTCTTTGACTGAACGAACAGCTGCAAGCATGGTATAGCCTGATGCTAGGCCATCATCAACCAGAACAACATGACGATTCTTAGGGCTTATATCTTCAAGAAATTCTCTGTAGGCCTTTCGTCGCCGCTCAATCTGTTTTTCGGTTTTGTGCTTGGCTTTCTCTATCTGCTGTTCAGATAAGTCCAATCTTGTAAGTAGTTGGTCGTTGAGAATCATTGTACCAAACGAAGTCAGGGCACCAAATCCAGCTTCGGGATTATATGGAATTTGCATCTTTCGTACTATTATTAGACTAAGTGATGCACCGGTCGCTTCTGCGATAGGAGCGGCAACAGCAATCCCACCATTGGGAATTGCCAGAATCAGACTTGTTTCATCAAGGCCCGCTTCAATAGCCTTCTGTGCTAATATCTCGCCTGCATCTTTCCGGTCTACATAGTCCCAGCTCATCTGGAGATACCTCACTAATTACAAAGAGCCTCTTCTTATGTGTTCTAGGGTTTTGTGAGTCTTATAATCCATGAATTGGAAAAACTAGGCCTCGCACCTTTGAAACGTGTTCCTTGACAATATCCCAAGTCTCCTTATTGTCTTCGAATGGGGGTTTCTGAGGGGGAGGGGTATAGGCATACCCTGAGATCTCTGAGAATACTACCCCCAATCCCCAACGATAAGCATCGGCATTGTAGCCGCCTGCACCAAGGGCAATCAGATTCCCTTCAGATAGATCATGTGCAGTATTATGAAGATACTGGACGATATGTTCGACAGGCTTCGTAGTAAGTACCATATGCGTCAAAGGGTCAAGATAATGATTATCAAAGCCGGGTAGGTAAATCATCACCTGTGGATCAAAAGCTTCAATCAAAGGCGGTACTAGTCTCTCGAAAGCATAGAGGTAGACGTCATCCCCAGAGTCCATTGGAAAAGGCATGTTGATATTGTATCCTTCTCCATCCTTGTTACCGATATCTTTGATATATCCGTCATGAGGATACATCCATTCTGGATCCTCATGGAAAGAAATCTGCATAACTGACGAATCCTCGTAGAAATACTCCTGTGTACCATTGCCATGATGGGCATCAAAATCAGCAATCAGAATCCTCTCCTTTCCCGAATTCTTGAAGACTTCAACAGCTGCAGCAATATCATTGAAGATACAGAAACCCCCACCTTCGCTGAACTTGGCATGATGAAATCCGCCCGTAGGCGAAATAGTATGAGCAAAGTCCCCATTCATGATTGCGTTGGCCGCCATCACGGTTGCGCCGCACTGAATGCGCGCATTGTCGTATATCCCTTTGAAGCCAGGCGTGTCTATATCGATATCACCCACCCCAGTTTCCGAAACCTGTTGTACGAATGAGATGTACTCCTGTGAATGAATCATGCTGAGCAATTCCTCAGAGATAGGCTCTGGTTCAAGCGTGTCAATTTGAGATGCTTCAAGGAATCCCTCCTCAGTCAGGAAATCATATGCTTCGAAGAACCGCCCTTTGCGCAATGGGTGTTTGCGACCATAATCAAAATCCTCAAACAGTGGGCTCCAAGTGAACCCAACTTTGCAAGACGAGGAGAACGGCATCATGAATCCATACTGATGAATAAAACGGCCTACTTAAAGTAGCATCATGTAGGAAGAAGTCTATCACAAGCGAAGCCACATTAGGCCTAATTACAAAACGAAAAAAGAACTCACTAAGATACCGAGAGTGCCAACAACCATACAAATCAAGCGGGATGGACTATTGATGAAAGATACAACTGAAGCAAAATTCAACCAAGTTCGAGAAATGCTGCAGGGGAAGAGGGTGTTGGTTGCTGTGAGTGGTGGAGTCGATAGTTCGGTACTTGCAAGTATCGCCGCCGAAAGCGCACAAGTGGCTGTATTTCTCACTGTTGATAGTAGTATAGTAACTGCTCCTGATCGAAAGAACCTTGAAAACTTCGGTGAAATCTTTGGGACTGAACCGGTTACTGTTGAATTCGACTGGATTGCACACGAGAATCTTGCTAACAATCCCCCTGAACGCTGTTACAATTGCAAGAGAGAACTTGCATCTCTCTGGAGAGAGGAGGCAGAAAACAGAGGTCTCGATATGGTCATAGAAGGTACCAATGCCTCCGATCTTGACAAACATAGACCAGGCATCAAGGCCCTGAAGGAATTTGGCATACGATCACCACTTGCGGAGGCGGGTATTACAAAGCGCGAGATAAGGGAATACGCAGCTGCACATAACCTACCAGCCGCAGATGCTCCTTCCAGTACCTGTTTGGCAACCCGCTTTCCATCAGGCACACAAATTACTCAAGAACGCCTTGAAAGAGTTGAAGCAGCAGAAGAGATTATGAGAAATCTGTTTGATATTGAGTGTGTTAGGGC
>WJIL01000042.1 GCA_014730275.1 Candidatus Lokiarchaeota archaeon
CATATGCAGTAATTACAGTTCAGGGAATGGAGACTGCCTTTACTGCTTTCCTAGTCCTTATTTCTAGTATTCTATTTCAGCAAATAGCTCAGAAAAAGGAGAAGGGTACATCAATAGTCTTAGCGATTGTCATGTTTCTGGCCTTTCTCGCACATCCAGATACAATTATATTTTCTGGAATCACTCTATCCATTCTTCTCGCATTCTTAACTAGGGAAAACCTACACGAAGGGGTTGCCTTCGCTATTTATCAAGCCATCTTCTTTGGTCTGCCCATCGGATTATATATGCTATGGAGATATCAGTACTTTGGATATTTGTTGCCAAATCCGGTCTATGTCAAATTGACCAAGAATCTTATTTCAATGTCCGGAGTATCATATGTAGCTAATTTCAGCGCGAAAATTCTGGGCCCCTACTTCTTATTACTCCTGTTTGATGCGTACATAATTAGTTCAAGAACCAACCAAGGGCTTTTTGTTGCTTTGCAGGAGAAGATTGTGAATAAGAGAAAGATTCCTTTAGTCGGTTTGCTGGGTTTTCTGGCGACATATTGTCTCATAGACCCAGTTCAAGGTTTCTATATCGATTTCAGCTCCCTCTGCTTGCATCATTTATGATTATCTTCTCTCCACTAATGTCCAACGCAGTTCTTACCAAAGAAGGAAATTGGATATCTATTGTGAATAGATTCAGGAATACTAATAATTGGGGTATTTACGGCCTGCTAGCATTATCAGTTACCACATTCCTGTTGCCAGTTCATATTCTGGACGATGCTTTCTCCGAGACTTATCGACGAAATCAGTTCGACCGGGTTATCATAGGAAAGAGTCTTGCAACCCTCTCAGATGAAAACTATACGATGTTCGTCAGTGAATCAGGAGCTCTGCCATACTTCTCTGAATGGACTACTTACGATTACCTTGGGCTCAATAGTGAGGAAATAGCACATAATGGAGTCACAATTCAGTTCATCAGAGAGATAAGCCCAGAACTAGTAATGGTTAAAGGGTTGAACAGCAATTCCATAGAGATATTCTATCCGGAAGTGAATCAATATGTTTTGGAAGAGGGGTATCTCGTTGTTGCAGCCATAAGAAAGAGTAGGTATGTGTCTCATATCTACTTTGTTAAACCGGGCCCGTCGATGCTGCCCATTGCTGAAGCCCTTCTTGACATTCCCGAACTCGAATATGCCAATCCTCAAGACTATGTTGATGAGGACATATTCGTATACCATTTGGATTCGCCGGGTCTCTGATGACATAAATCAAGGTTAGCAATCTTCTACTGAACCTGCTAGTTCTACCTAATTGAAGACTAATTAATCCTAAGAACTCAAGATGAATTGGCGTTTATTGGTGGTTCCGAAGAAGACCTGATTCTATACTGAAGAATTGGAGAACAACATGCATCTGTTTTGTGTAGTGAAATAGACTAGCCAGAAGAGTATTAAGTGAGTCTGGGGGCTCAAATTTTGTTGGCAGAAGCAGATGAGAAGGAGACCATACCAGAGGCTTCCGAGCTGAAATAGAATTGTCTTTGATAGTCTAGAGTAATCAAAAGAAATGATTAGCCAACTGCTAACCAGCTAGATATCATGAACTATGAGGCATACACCAATGTATCATGCAGTTATCCTAGCAGCAGGAGTAGGTTCCAGACTGAGACCACTAACAGACTCGAAACCGAAATGCTTAGTGAAAATTAACGGGCAATCCATATTGCAGTATCAGATCGACACGCTCAAAGGACAGGATGAAATTAGCCAGTTATCAGTTGTAACAGGCTATCAAGGAGAAATGCTACGAGACGAAATAGAGGGCATGGATCTTGGGTTTGTTGTAGAACTCGTTCATAATGAAGACTATGATAGAACTAACAACATGTTTTCTCTGAACCTTGCTCTTGAAAAAGTCTCCAGTGATGATTCTTTGTTATTAATGAATGGAGATGTGATTTGTGACAAGCGAATAATCGACGGAATCTTGAAATCTGGAGGAAAGGATTTGATCGCAGTTGATAGAGGGGTCTATTTAGAAGAATCAATGAAAGTATGTGGCTCTCCGAGGGTATTAACAAATATCTCAAAGAGCATATCTGAGAGTAACGCTTACGGTGTCTCAATCGATATTTACAGTTTTTCCCCTAAGTCTTGGCAATCATTGGAGAATAAAATGGCCAGCATAATCAATCAAGGAGAAGTGAACAAATGGGTTGAAGTCGCTATAAACGACTTGTTGCAAGATGCAAGCTACCCAGCAGCTCCTTACGATCTCAAAGGGAAACCATGGTGTGAGATTGATACGCTCGCAGATCTTGAGGTTGCTGAAACTCTCTTCAAAAAGGAAACAGGAATGGAAAGTATCGCATCTAGGAAAGCATACGTCTTTGACTTGGACGGGACTTTGATACTGGGTGATGAAGCAATTCAAGGTGCAAGGGAACTGGTCAAGTTTCTAGAGAATAGAGAAAAGGATGTCATTGTAGTAACTAACAATTCCTCTCGAGGCATAGATGAAACACAGCAAAAAGTAAGTAAACTCCTAGGCATAGAGATATCCGAAGAGAACGTATTTTCGTCAACCCATTCAACGATCCAGCACATCAAAGAAAGAGGGTTTGCGAAAGTCTATCCTGTAGGGACAAAGTCATTTGTTTCTGATCTTCTCGCCCATGAAATAGAAGTGGGGGATTCCAATCCTGATGCTGTGGTTATTGCATTTGATACTGAATTGAACTACGAGAAGATTCGGGCAGCTTCACTACTAATCCGCAAGGGAACACCATTCATAGCAACACATGCCGATAAAATATGTCCAACAAGTGAAGGATTCATACCGGATGCAGGGTCAATACTTGCCCTTTTCACTGCAGCAACAGGTAGAAATCCAAATAGGATTCTAGGAAAACCAAGTCCCGAATTCATCCATAACATAGCTGAGAGTAGGAATCTGCGAATTGAGGATTTTGCTGTCATAGGAGATAGGCTACATACAGATATCAAGATGGGTTTAGATGCCGGTTGCGTTACGGCGATTGTTCTTTCGGGAGATACTCGTACAGCCGATTTGAGTAAGTCAACTTATCTTCCGGATTATGCCTTTTGCCATGTAGGAGAAATGTTGGATTACTTGTTGGAATTTTACAAAGGTGAGATGTAAGCAAATCATTTAGAATGGCCTACAGTTGAGCATGAATTTACGATATCAAGGGATGAAACGATGGCTATACTATCCACAATCTTCGCGCTTGTTCGGTCTGTGTTTGGTTTGATACCGTACTCCAGAAGACTTGTTAATCGCATTGTCAGCTTGGTTGATTTCTTGTTTCCTAAGAACAATCAGCTCATTGTCATGTCATCTAACGCTGGTTTAAAGGCATTAGGTGGCCCCAAAGCTATATTTCATAGTATCAAGAATCAACATACCGAATACACTGTAAGATACCTTATGAAGAATCCTAAAGAGCAATGGCAAACAAGACTATAC
>WJIL01000043.1 GCA_014730275.1 Candidatus Lokiarchaeota archaeon
GACCTATGTTTTGAGCTGAGGTCAGATATGGTGGAAGGGCTGAGACCGTTACTAGGGATCATCATCGTGAATCTCAATTGTGGGCTTCTCAAGAATTACTTTGGAAATGACGTATGTTACTGTGCTCATGATTTCCTCCATATCTATTAGTGCCTCAAGGGCTTCGAGATGCTCATCCCTATTTCTAGCCTTGGTCAACACCCAGTAATCGATATCTCCTAGGAGCCAATATACAGCAGAGACACATGGTAGATTTGCCAATTTCTCTCCGAGACCACTGTATTTTGGGCCATGCCGGGCTTTGACAGCAATCACTGTCTGGAAATCATATCCGAGCTTATCCTCGTCTAGAATCGCGTGATACCCTGATATTATTCCTGCTTCCTGTAGCTTCTCTATTCTATAATGTATTGTAGAGACAGCAACATCAACCTTCTTGGCCATTTTCTTCAATGAAATCCTGCAGTCATCCTGAAGACTGCGGAGTATTTGTTTGTCAACTTCATCTAGCTTGTGCATAGACGGTTCCCCTCGTTTTCTTTGATTACTACCCCTTTGAGGTGGGTTTTCAAAGAAGCTGATATGTATTAACCGTTTCTAAGACTTGAGTCGGTGACTTTTAACTCTTTTTTGAAAAGAATTATAGAAAGCTGAAACTTATTCAGAGAGTTTATCAGATGCCTATTAGACGAATTTGAAAGGAGTAAATGGCCATGCCTAGCAGTGAATGCAAATCATCAAAAATTACGTACTTTGAACAACCCGGCTCGCAGAATACCGAGAAAACCCTCCAATTGGCAAAGGAAAGGGTTCTGGATCTAGGGATCGAGAATGTGCTTGTGGCAACAACCACTGGAAGGACCGGTTTATTGGCTCATCGGATATTCGCGAATACTGACGTCGATGTGACTGTTGTAGCTGAGCATTATGGTTTCAAGGAAGAGGGAGAATGGTTGATGGAGGAGGAATACCTCGAGAAGCTGAGAGAGGAGGATGCTAACGTAATGACTCAATCTCATATGCTATCTGGCTTAGAGCGCTCTGTTCGCAATCGTTTTGGTGGTGTGTCCCATACTGAAGCTATTGCGGAATCTCTTCGTTCTCTTTTTGGATGCGGCGTGAAAGTCTGTATTGAAATCGCCATTATGGCCGCGGATAGCGGAGAAGTCCCTTGTGGAGAAGGAGTCGAGGTAATGTGTATAGCAGGTACTGGTGGGGGTGCCGATACTGCTGTTGTTCTTCGCCCGGCACACATGAACAGTTTCTTCAAACTGAAAATAAAGGAAATCGTGTGCATGCCTCGACGTTGAGCTTCGTGAAACATAGTATCTTCAGGAGGGCGTGACGCAATGTTGAAATACTTGATGTGTTTGTACGTATTTGGTTGAATAATATTCAATATCGTGCGATATGAGATGAATATATAACAGCTCTCAGTATTCAGAAGCGGGGTGAAGGAAACTGCATCTTAGGCGGCGGATTTCAGGTATTCTCTTCAGACTAAGAAAGAAGAAGAACCCTAGTGCCAGTCCATTGGAGTATTATCTCACAGCTAGTTTTGGAAGCTTCATTGAACATGCAAGAGAAGTGGCAATGACCATACTTCAGAAAGGGGGTACTTTGCCACTACGGGACAGCCAACGAGAAGAAAGAGAGAATCTAGGCCTACCTGCTATGAAGCGTAATGTTGATGAGCTAGCCTTCCTAATCAGTAAGGCTGGATTTCCCAAGGATGAATCCGGATGTGACCAGCAGTAATGGAATATGCATTCTTCCCGGGTTGTGTTATTCCTGCCACATATCCCCAGTATGAGAAGCTGCTTCTAGAGGTATTAGAGGAGTTTGGAATCACTATGAATTACCTCGGTGAAAGCACCTGTTGTCCAGCTCCTTTTTCTTTTGAATTGGTCAATGAGGAAGCCCGATATTATGTAGCTGCTCGCAATATCTGCGAAGCTGAAGAGCTTGGTCAAGATTTGGTCAGCCCTTGTAGTGGCTGTGTTGCTACCCTGTTGAAAGCTAACACCCGTCTGAAGTCTGATGCAAATCTTAGAAGAAGGGCAAATGAGGCTCTAAATGAGATTGGGAAGGAATTCAAGGGGAGTAGCGAAGTAAAGAGTGTTCTTCGCGTGCTTTACGAAGATATTGGGCCAGAGAGGATTCGAACAAGCGTAGAACGACCTCTGGAAAATATGCGCGTAGCGGTTCACTATGGCTGTCACCTCTTTGAGGAACTTCATCGTTTCGATGATGTGAACAATCCCACCTCCTTGCAAACACTGCTGAAAGCATTGGGGGCGGAGGTTGTGCCTTATGATGAAGAGAATCTTTGTTGCTTCGTTTATGCAAATCCAGTGGATAGAGATTTTGCGCTGGATGCAGTAGCTGAGAAGGTACGTAATCTCAATGCAGTAGATGCGGACTGTTTCGTTGTTATGTGTCCCAGCTGTTTCACGCAACTAGATTCAACGCAAGAAGTTCTGACTTGGATTGCTCAAATAGAAGAGAGTATGCAGAAACCAGTGTATTTCTACCCTCAACTGCTAGCCTATGCAATGGGAGTAAGTCCAAAGAAACTAGGACTTGGTAATCACAAGGTTGAAGCCGGGAGATTCTTTTCTAGGAACAAAGCTGCGACAAGTCCCTAGTTCGATTTATATGTGCTCTGC
>WJIL01000044.1 GCA_014730275.1 Candidatus Lokiarchaeota archaeon
AGTACTTTCGTTTCCCTGTATTCCACCTATTTTGTCTACAATGTGTTGAAAGGTTTTGATCCGGGTATTGACTGGGTAAGCCTAGGAATCACTGTTTTCTTCACGCTTTATACCATGTCCTCAGTAGGCCAGATTCTTGCCAGTAGAGCCGATATGGACACTCGTTTAAAGATGTCTAAGGAAACAGCAGCTACACTGACTTTCTTCCTCGCAACCGGGTACACATTTGTAGATACAACCTTCACTCAGCTTGGGGGCGGTATACAGGGTGCGACGGGCGATATAGTCAAACTACTGATTTTCCCTCTGGTTGCACTGGTGATGGAGCTTCGGTTTATTTACAGAGCTCGGAAGGCACAAGAAGCACCTGAAGTTCCTGATGATATGCCCGTGGCAGCTCCCGAGGAAGAGGCTGAACCGCAATCAGAACGTGAGACTGAGCCAAGTTCAGATGAAGAGACTACAGAAGAACCTAGTCCTGAGGCGGATTATCCTGATATGGAACTAGACTCTGAAAGTGGTAATGGCAATTCGGCGGGAGATATCGAACCTTAGTTTGCTGACGTAGGTCTGCATGCCTAGAATCAGGGAAATTGAAGGAAGTAATTCCTACTCTGTAACTGTCGATAGGGTCAACTTCGCACTCTAGCTATCATATACTTTCTCGTTTATCCGAATTGCACCTCTTTGAGTGCAAGTATGCCATTCTGACCATTTCCTGTTCGTATACACCAGACTAACATTAAAAAGCGAACCTGAAGGATTAGTGGTAATAGGTGGATTGATGACTACATTTCGGAGATAGTCCACCTGATATTCTTATGGAGAATAATACAATGAGACGAAGAGAACACTTGCTACTTGCTGCATTCTTGGTGATGACACTTGTCACGCCTATACTAGCAGGCAGTAGTGACAGCATGCCAATCCCCGTGAAACAACACGAAGAGTCCATGACTGAGGGACCAAAACTAGCCACTGTAGAGGCGATGGTCTCAAAGGTGGATCAGTGGGGCGGTGTGCAGAACATGCTTGCGTCATTACAGAATGCAACCCACTATGGATACTCCCATGTGAGCACTCTTGAGAGTGTGGTAACAAGCCAGATGGAGAACGACGATGGGTATATTGCCCTTTCAACGTTGAATCTAAATGGCCTTACCCCGTTCCCGAATGGTGCAATTGGAGGTCCCACGGCAGTGCTTCAACTCAGTGTGAAGCCCATCTTCGAGGTTCCAGTCAATCGAAGCGAGGCTTCTTTCACAGAGCTGAGTGAAAGCGAAGCTATTGCCCTAGCAGATGAGTTCACCTCAGAATACGAATCTGCATTTGGCATTGATTTTGAACAGTTCATGCTAGTGGGTACGGAAATCGAAGAGACGGCCGAATACGACTGGAATGTTGAAGACAACGCTACTGAGTATGAGATAACCTATGTCAGTTTGATGAATGGCACCTTAGGCAATTCAACAATGACCTCCATGCTTGACAGAGCGTCTCAGCTTGGCGGTTTCATGGATCTTGTTGGTGCTGACGACTGGCCTACATTGAGTAGTGTTGCAACAGAAGTCTTCGCTCCAGTTCACTTCCTTTCAGGCGGTGGTTATCCCAGCTTCAATGTCTTGAATATGATGGACTACTATTCCCGCCCGTATTATAGAGCGGATTCTTCACACAGCGATCTTGTGGAGATTGTTCAATCCGCCATTATGAATCAAATTTCCTTCGATGAGCCTGGCTATGTGGGTGCGACTGCTGGAAACGAGACTTATTCGCTATCAGACCATGTTGGCTACACAGGAACCATCGAAAACAAGATGAAACAGGATGACAGCGCTCATTCGATTTCAGTTGTCGGTGGAGCAGCTCCAGCTTCGCTATCAATCAATGGTGTCCCTGATTCGTGGCTCACCATTGATGATCAGTTCCAGATTCCAACTGATTTGGAGTTTGGTGGAATAACAGTACCAGAAAACAGCACAATATCAGAAGCGGTCAAACAAGTCCTAACACACATGCCTCGACAGCTTGCTTTGGAGGTCAATGACGGACTTGGTTCGCTTGACCCGACCATGTTCGATAGCTATATCGACCTTCTCTGGGATTCAACGACACCTCTTCCTGATTTCAAGCAAACACTACTGAACACCAATTTCAGTTCGGAGATTGGAGAGACTCCACTCAAAGATATCAATATAGACATGCTTGCTTCAATTATGGAATTGGCAGGCATGACTCCTGAAGCTCTTGTGGATAATATCGACCAAGATGTACTTGAAGCGAACCCAGTAGCTGCCATTCTTGAGGCATTCCTGGAATACTTCGATTCGTACAATCTGTTGGATATTCTGGACAATGATGTCTATGGCGAGCCAGATGCCCTGGTGAACCATCTAAACACTACCATTGACGGCATCAATGCATTCCTCCAGGACTTTGGCGGAATCGATACTCCTTCAGAGTTTAGAAGTAAAGAGGCAATTGCAGAGTTCGTGGAAGCTCATTGGGACATCGTACTCCAGAGTCTGTGGAACGCGATGGCGGATGATAATGTGACCGCTATCAAGGAAGCAGTACATAGTATCTTGGAGCCCGAGAATCTGCAAGAAGAAATCACACCGTACCTTATGGCCGACCTCGGCAATTCGCTGATGACGGGACTTGGATTCTCATTCTCTGTGAATATGAATGCGACCGCTGAGTATCCCCAGTTGCTTGGCTTTGATACAAGTAACTTGGAGTTGACATTCGATGCAGATCCTGATGATATCAGCTTTGATGGGCCATATCTGGTTGTAACCAAGGGCACTGCAGACAGAACAGTTGTCGTTAATTCAACAGTGGACTTCAACATCACTGTTCATAACTATGGCTCAGATACTGCCTACAGAGTACGAGTGCTTGATGGTATGAGCTCAGGCCTTGATGGCGACCGAGAGTTCTATTGGGGTAGAGATGAGCTTGCTCCGGGTGAGACTTGGACAATAACCTATAATGTGACGGTTACTGAACTTGGTCTCTACGCGGATATGCCTGCGGTATGCTTCTACTTCAATACCACACTGGATACATTCGACCCTAACGACGCCGAAAACTGGAATGGTGCATCATACTACACCATGTCAGCCACAGGTTACCAAATCCTTGTCGAGGAACCAGAAGGCGGTGGAGGTTGGTGGGGTAGCGGCTTGCTTGAAGGCGAGATTTTCGGTATTCCCACGCTCTACGTCGCTGCTGGTGTTGGAGGAGTTGCAGTCATAGGTGTTGCCATCTTACTAGTACGGCGAAGACCTTAGTTTACCACATGTTATGCTGATTGACCTGCACCAAATTGGTGTGGGTCTCCAGCCTTTCTTTTTTTGGCCGACCCGAATTGTCAAAGAGAATCACTTTTATTCAGTATTCTAGTGGTCTTCTTAGAATTCCTGCAGTGGGATGTAGATGGCCAAGTACGAATGTTTGATATGCGGTTGGATTTACGACGAAGAAAAAGGCGATCCAGGTAGTGGTGTTGAACCGGGAACAAAGTTTGAGGACATTCCCGAAGATTGGGTGTGCCCGATGTGTGGAGCCGCCAAAGCCGATTTTGAGAAAATTGAATAGAATTTCAATCCTCAAGAAACTCCTTATCATAGGGGATTCAGAACATATCACTAGGTAGTGGTTGATTCAAGTACTCGACCACTAATTCTCATTTTTCTTATCTGTTATTTATCAGACTTGGTATTCTTTACACGCGCTAGGCTGAATTGAAATTGCTTTCCGACGGTTTGGAATTACCAATTCTTTTACATAGTCCATTTAATTTTTAAACAAGGTAACATATTATAGATAAATTCAATAGTATTCAAAATATTAAAGAGTAACACCATTATCGCGCGAGTGTGGACAAAGTGAATCACTTGAGGTGGCGTTTTGCAGTGTAGGGTAGTCCTATTCTATGATAACCCTACTAGCTTAGCCACTACAAGGGATTTCTTACTTCACAAATTGAGAACCGAAACTAAAATCACCGATGAATTTCGCGTGCTTATTCAGAACATGCTAGAGGGTGAAATGGATATCGTAGTAGCTGCTCTGGATGTATCGAAGAGTGAGAGCTTTGAACTGCTCAAGCGAATCAGGCAGCTTGATTCTACAATCCCCCTCATCATATTTGCTGAAAACTCAACAGAGACCACATCGATACGGGCGCTTAATCTTGGTGCATCTCGCTATGTAACAAGGAATGGCAAGCCTGATGTCCAACATAAGAAACTTCTAGCAGCAATCGAGAACGAAATTGTAGCTGTATCCTCTCACAAGAGTGCAAAACATCTGCAAGGGCGTCCAAAGAACTTCAAACTCCTCTATCAGAATATGCCTATTCCATATCAGTCACTTGGCAAGAACGGATTCTATCTTGACGTTAATCCTGCTTGGCTTGAAGCTCTGGGTTATGGCGAAGACGAAGTCATTGGGCGCCATTTCAAGGAATTTCTTAGTCCACAGAGCAAGAAGCTCCTGGAGAAAAGTTTCCCCGAGTTCATTCGCAATGGAAAAACACCTCCTGAAGGTGTAGTTCATAGACTACAAAGGAAGGATGGATCCTTTCTTACAGCTCGCTATACGGGAAGAGTTGCGTACAAACCGAATGGTGAGGTACGTCGAACCCATTGCGTTTTTGTTGACATAACAAGACAAGTCATAATCGAACAGGCTCTAAGACAAAGCGAGTTAGCTTTTCGGAATATGTACGAGAACGCTGTGGTAGGACTAGCCAGAGCCAATCTTGATGGTAAACTCTTGGAATGCAATCACAAATTTGCAGAGATATTTGGGTATGATAATCGAGAGCATGCAATGAATGCCGGTTCTGCAATGAAACACTATCCAACTAAGCGGGACCGTGAACATGTACTCCAGGCTCTCAGAAAGCATGGCGAAGCCGAATTCGATAGGAAATTTCTTCGCTTAGATGGGTCAGTAATCTGGGGCCACATTGTGATGAAGCTCTTCCCAGAGGATGAATATCTTGAGGTGGCTATTGTTGACATAACGGACCTCAAGAATATGGAAGAAAAGCTCAGGGAAAGCCAGAAATGTTTTCGTGCCATTGCTGATTATACCTATGATTGGGAGAGCTGGATTGGGATAAATGATCAATTGCTTTGGGTCAATCCACGAGTCGAGGATTTCACAGGCTATTCCGTAGAAGAATGCCTAACAATGGAAAACTATCCACTCCCGATTATTCACGAAGATGATAGAGATACAATTAGTGCCATAGTGACGGATTTCTCAAAGCACAACAAAGGCAATGACTTGACATTCAGAATTGTTACCAAGGATGGGATAACTAAGTGGATGGCATTGTCTTGGCAACCTATCTGTGATGAGAATGACAATCCAGCGGGAATTAGAACAAGTGCCAGAGATATTGGAGAGCGTATTAAAGCGACAAAGCGTCTCCAGGCACAGAAACGAGAACTGAGTGAATTTGCACACCAGATGAAACACGATATTGGGAATAGGTTACACAACATACTTGGTTACATTTCTCTTATTCGGGAAGGGTACGAAGAAGAACAGCTTGACAGAATCGAAGATTTGGTTCGCAGGACAGAAACCCTGTTGAAGCGGTCTGTGAAATTGGCTGATGCAGGACAAATTATAGGTGATGTTGAACCTATTGATGTTGGTTCTGTTGTGCAAAAAATCGCAGCTCTTGAGATACCAGAATCGATTGAATTCAGAATGGACCCTTTGCCTATCGTCGAATGTGACAGGAACAAGTTTGAGCAATTGGTAGAAAACATCTTCAGCAACGCTGTGGAACATGGGAAGCCTTCTCTTATTGAGGTTCGTTGTGAAGAAACAGCCGATAGCATTACTCTTCTTTTCAAGAATGATGGATTTCCTATTTCAAAGAAGACCCGAGAAACTCTTTTTCAAGGACAAAATGAGATTAGTATCGAAGGCGGACTTGGCCTAAGCATAGCCAGGAAAATTGTTGAGGCTCACGGCTGGGAAATATCACTGGATCCTGATATTATGACCTCTTTTCGGATTACTATGCCAAAAACTGATTCTTCCTCATTGATGATATGAGTTAGTATGGATTTTCACAAAATTGAGAAGAATTCGCTCATAACCTTCAATTCTTGGAACGCTGTCGAACGGATGAAATGCATATATGCATCTCTAGCTATCTTACTGTCTATTCGGAGGTAGAATTGTGAAAGGTTCAAAGAACAGTGCAATCCTGTTCTTATTTGCTGGTATCCTACTAATACTTCAGAGTGCAATCAGCGGCTTGGTTTTCGATGATGGGATTGGAGCACTGGCCGCCGGTGGTTTTGCTTTTGTTATGTTCATTGAAATGGGCATGGCCTACAAAGGTGGTCTCAGCGCAGTTATGGATCAAACCGTCTTTGATACTCCCGGTTGGAGAACAGTTACGACACGCGATACGGGTCAGCGTATTCAGGCTACGCCTTGTTGCGGCGCCTGCATTGGAATTGCTACAATAGCTGTAACTGCTTTGTTCAGTGCGGGATTAGGAGAAGCTATCTTGTTTCTGGCACCGGGATTTCTGGCTGGGGTGATAGCTATCTTGGCATCGATTGTATTCGCAGTTGAATACAAAGGGCCTTGGACAGAACGGGCTTTCTAATTTGAAACACTATTGCAAGAATAGTACAAACGCCTAGATAGGTACTTTGGTTACTATGTAAAGCGATATCAAAATGTGGGGGAAGCATTCACTACTCGTTCTGAAGCTGATTTCTGCAGTGCTTTTTCTATCTGGGTCTTTCTGGATCGTCCCTACAGGGACATCTGGTGCGATAATAGAGCATGGTGAACACCATTCCAATCCAACAACACACAACTCTCCGACATGGATATCGCGCTGCGGTTTGAACCTCACATCAAGTGTAGATACATGCACAAGATGCATAATACCTGCGTCTTGAATTAGATTGTTTCTTCAACTAGGGCATTAACAGCGTACTGAGCAGAGTGATGACCATTAGGGCTAGGAATAGGAAGCAAACAATGAATCTGCAACCGCAGCCTTTACCTTTGAAAAAGATTCTATCAACGACAATAGCTGATGCTACAGCATGTCTCCAATCCATGTAGTCACCAACCTCAACACGAAATTGGTCACGAATGGAGAACACTTTCTTATCCAGCTTGAATGCAAAACTGCCTGACTGACTTGCAGCACTGAATCCCCACGCCATGACCCCACCTTGTGCGTGGATTTCATCGTCTCTGTAGTGCATGGTGAACCGCTTATTCCACATTATCCAAGGTCGAGTTATTTTTGCTATTTTTCCTCCCGAGGGATCTAACAGATGAAACGTTTTGTCAAAGAATCCCCCTTTAGCGGTTAGCATTTTGTTGCCCTGAGGATTTTCCATATTGACTGTTGATCTAAGGAAGCTAAGCCAGGTCTGTCTGGCCACCGCAACCTTCTCTCCTGTTTCCTCATCATAGATTTCATAGACTGGTCTCATTGAGACCAATTTTTGTTCAACTTTGTAGAAATGACGTTTTCCTTCCTCTGGTTCGACTTCCAAGTAAATCTCCCCAGCTTGGTCAGCGCTCTGTTCATTCTAATAAATGCTCCTTCTATATCTCAATGACCTAGCTAATGGAAGCTCCTGCATCTGCAATTTGGATCCATTTGCGACATTTTGGGCATGGTGTTCCACCTGCTGAATCAAGCTCTGAAGGTCCTGTAATCCATCGAGCCCCACAGTACGGACACGTCACCTGTCTGTCATGGACAGAAGATAATTCGTGAGATTTGTAGTTCGTACTAACGAATTCAGCTGCGACATTGCGGCCTATGTATCCCAGAATCAGAGATAGTATTACGAAGGTGACGAGTATCAGTATTGCATCAAGTATTAGAGTAGCCGCGAAAGTGAACAGAATAAAGTAGAGGAACGGGTCAACTAAAGAAAGCAATAATGTGAAGAGGAAGCCTTGGCCTAGGAAACTCCCAATATTGCTGCTGGGCTCTATTTCCCACACCATACCCGTAACAACATTGTTCAGCCCACCAATAATAACGAGATATGCCCCACCTATTATCAATACAAAACCAATGACTTCTGAAATATCATTATGCATGGTAAGAACTAGTGAGAAGCTAAATATGTACATGAAAACGAGCGAAACTGCGGCTAGCGGGATTCCATGGAGAAAATACTTGACGATACTATTTGTTTCTTGATTTTGTTTCTGCGGTGACTTCGCATCATTCTTGTTAGCCTTCAATGTTTCCCCCTCTCAATTGGACAATACATAACACAAATTCAATTGTGTCTTCGAATAAAAAGGTAGCCTCAACCCAGACTAGTAAGGTGTTACTGCGATTGGGTCTCAGCTACCAGATTCTTGGTCATATCTTTGCTTCTGGGAAGAACCGATTACATATTCCTCAGATTATTTCCTCAAAACTCTGCAATAGCCGATCTGCTTGTGATGAGCCGAGTTTCCAGAACTTGGGCTTGGTCAAGTCGTATCCGAAATCCGCAATCTGTTCCTTTGGACTTTTGCTCCCGCCAGCTGCCAAGAGTTGCTTGAACCTGCTGTTGAAGTCTGGCTCCCCTTTCTGATAGTCCCCATAGACAGCAAACACAAGCATTTGCGCGAAACTATATGGATAATTGTAGTAGCGGTAGTTGCTGAAGAAGAAGTGGGGTATGCGGGCCCATTCATATTCCATGTACTGAGTCCAATCAACAACATCACCGAAAATCCGGTTTTTCGCCTTGTTCCACAATTCACAGGCGAGGTCTGCGTCGATCACCTCTCCGTTGTTTATTGCATCATAGAGACTCTTCTCGAAGAAGGCTCTGACGCCCACATAGTAAACGGTGTAGTAATACGAATTGAGAACGTGAGAAAGAATCTCATAACGCTCCTTATCCGCATCAGCCATTGACAGTATTTTCTCGGTCAGAAGCAGTTCCCCGAAGATGCTTCCTGTTTCCGCCATGCACATCGACATGCTGTAGTTGACGGGTGTTTGATTCTCGTAGACGAGGTGGCCCTGAGCGGCATGGCCGTTTTCATGTGCTAATGTATAGATGTCATTCAGTGTCTTGCTGTAATTGAGGAAAACGAAGCTCTTGCTAGCACTGGGCCATGAAGAACAGAAAGCAGTGTTCATCTTACCAACCCTATTCTCCGAGTCAATGCGCCTATCATCGAACATGCTCTGAACAACTGAACCAAGATCATCATCGAACGAATCGAATGCATCAATAACAATGGATTTAGCTTCTGGCCAATCAAATGTCCATACTGGATCTGTTACCCATGGAGCAATCACATCATGCCCGGGCAATTTCTTGACATCCATCGCCTTAGCCTTCAATTGCAGGAAATCTTGAAAGCTCTCAGCTGTCTCCTCAATGGTATTCAGAAGGGTATCAATTGTACTTCTGTCCACATCTTGGTCAAGAAGGCTTTGCGTCATTGGTGATGGCATGCCACGCCGCTCGGTCATCTTCATGTGATCTGCACAGATGGCACGAAGCGCCATGCCGTGAATCATGTCATCATCCGCATAGCTGTTGTAGAGCTTCTTAGTTGCCATTTTGCGAATCTCTCTATCTGGGCTCATTCGCATTGAGCTGAGTTCAGGAAGTGTTACGGTCTTGGTTTCCCCCCCCACTTCTATTTCGAATGTCTTCCCAGATACCCAGGATTGCTGCAGTTGTTGAAGTGTCTGAATGCCATTGACGTCCTTCATCGATACGAGTTCTTCTTCTGTTTCAGAAAGACGATATGGCGCACGACGCTTCAGCTTCTCTAAGTAATGTCGGTAGTTTGCGAGTTCTTTGCTCTCAAGCAATTCGGGCGTCTCATCAAGAACCTTTCCGAGTCTTATTTCGAATACCGTCCTAGCTGATTCGATGCGACTCCCCACATTTTGAGAGACATTGTACAACATTCCGGAATCCTTGTCTTTGGTATTGGCTCTGTAGCGCATCGAGCAGTAGTTCCTAAGGTCGGATGACTCTAGGACCAGTTCCTCAAGATCCCGAATGGCATCAGCAAGTTGCTTGTCTGAATAGTCTCCGAGTTCTCCAGCATAACCCTCAACTGCTTCTTCAAATTCTTGTGCTGTTTTGTGTAATAGTTCCTTGACTTCTTGAGGGCTCTTGCCTTTGACCATTGGAGAAAGATCCCACTCTCTATCATTACTCATAATATTCGCCATCGAAATGCACTTCTTCTCAACATAAAAGGGATTCCAATAGAGAAACTAGAATTCTCGGACTCGTCGTCTTACAGAAGAAAAAGTTATAGGCATTGCTTAGATGGTTAATATGAGGCATGTAAATGCATAGGAAAGTCGGAGCTGTACTGATTATCTTCTTAGTGGCCATATCCTCGGTAGCCGCTGTTGTCTACTACTATGATGCTAGAGCCAAGGCTAGAGCAAATCCATATCCGGGAAGCGAGGCTGTCCATCATTCTCTGAAAGATTTATGGTATCCTCCGGAGGAAGGTTACAATGTTTTCCCCCTTATGATAGCAGCCATATGCAGTGGCGGATATCAGTTTCCTATACTCCAGCTACCAGTACGTATGGATATCATTGTCTACCTGCTTGATGCTACTGATAATTCAACAGACTTAACCTGGATTAAACCGCTGCGGGGTAGGCTGATAGAGTCAGGGAGCATCAATGTAAGTTATGAACCCGCTTTATACGGGCAATATGGAGAGGGAGAGAAGACCTATCACCAGAGAGAATACTCAGAGCTGTGGGGAAGTTTGCACACTGAAGGTGTCGATGACTCTTCGATAGAGAATGAAAGTGAGAAAATTGGTGCTTACACAAAAATATGCACGCTCCGATTCGATTTGAGTGCAACAGTATCTAAGCCCTTTACCCGCTGCACATATGTCCTTGATTTGAAAATCCCTTATACAAATGCTTCTCTTATTCATGGACACGAAATCAACATCATGATTCAATATACTACTTGGTGGCAGAGTTTCTACTTGGGCGTATTGCCAACTGGGAACCCACACCTCGCTGAACATGATCCAAAAGCCAATTTCACCTTGGGCAACGGAGAAACATATGGTATATGGGACTCTGGCACCATTTTCGTGCTAAATGGGACCTCAAGCTGGGAGTGGGTCCCAGAGGAAGCACCTTTTCCTCCTCGTGAGAACACATGACCGTAGCCTAGCCAAAAACCTCATCTACAAAGAGGGAAGGAATCACCAAATACTTGTATATTGTGATTATAGTCACGGCAATCTCCCTGAAGAAACCGGAGTGGGTGGAAACTGCGCTAACTCGTATGAGACTTATTCTTGGATACTGATACGGAATAAGAGGAACTAAAATTCCATATCCGAATCGTATGCGTTACCGCTTCATCATCCTCACTGGATTTCATGTCGAACTGAAGGATATGCATGGTACATTGATATCAACGTCCTCTTTGAAATAACTAAAATATACGGCATTCCATGCCTAAATGAATCATATGAGTAGCTGATTAGTACTAGATACCGATTGGTGCTCATCTATTTAACCGTGGTCGAAACACACAAGATTCCTACAATAATGAACTAGAGATTATGAAGGTGGCTTCAATTGACTGAGAATCCTGGAAATGATTCAATAACCGAAGAACCATTTGAAAACAATCTTTCACGTTGCAAGAGAGAAAAAGAAGTACTCTTGGAAGCCGCCGGTGTAATTCTAAAACACACGTCATTTGAAGAGTCTGCCAAGGAAATTTTTGAATTCTGTAAAGGCATCACAGGGGCACAGTCAGGCTATGTGGCTCTTCTTTCGGATGATGGGAGTGAAAACGAGGTTCTATTCCTCGATTCTGGTGGTCGTCCTTGTACAGTTGATCCGAATCTGCCAATGCCAATTAGGGGCTTGCGCGAAATTGCTTACAGAGAAAACAGAACGGTCTACGAGAATGATTTTGAGGAAAGCGAATGGCAAAACTTCATGCCCAAAGGACATGTAACACTGAGAAATGTTCTATTTGGTCCGCTTGTTTTGAATGGGCAATCAGTAGGTCTAATAGGATTGGCAAACAAACCCTCTGATTTCACTAATCGTGATGCCTCGATTGTTGGTGCGCTAGGGGAACTGGCAGCCATAGCGTTAGAAAAAAGTCATAGGACCGAGGAACTTCGAAGAACCAAAACCGAGCTCGAATTATACACGTCCTTCTTGCGACATGATTTGCGCAATGACCTTCAGCTCGTACTGGCGAATCTGGAAGAATCTCAACTACATACAATGAAAACAGAGAATCAAGCCTTGAAGGATTCAATTACGCGGTCAATCAATGCTGCCGACCGCATGATACGCGTATTGAAGGCCATGAAATCACAGAAGTTCGATTGGGAAGGGAATCTTGTGACTGGAGTTGAGCTTATAGCAAAACAGGCTGAGGATTCCTATCAAAATCTAACGGTAAGCGTGGATTGCGCTGAATCTGTTAAGAAAGAAAAGGCTCTGGGAGGGAGTCTAATGACCCTAGTTTTGGACAACATCTTCAGAAACGCCGCCCAACATGCAGGTCCTGAACCACATGTAGATGTTAGGATTACCCGCTCTGGTGATTCAATTAGGATTGATTGCGTAGATGATGGATCTGGCATACCACCGGACAAACAAGCAAGTCTCTTTGAAAGGGGAAATGGAGAAAGCCTAGGCGGCTTGGGACTCTACTTATCAAAGAAGCTTGTGGAGGCGTATGATGGATCTCTGACACTGGTTCAGAACCAGTATCCAGATTGGGGAGCCGCATTTCGGATAGAATTACCTATCAGAAAATAACGATGTTTGGCTCTGTGTTTTGGTCTTCGTAGTCTGCCCGTTGGATGATTGCATTGTTCTTGATTGAGGCGATGATGGCTTGCTTGAGAATCCTGTTTTAAATCAGTAGATAATCAAAGGAACCAACATCTCTTCCTCTGAAATTCCACCGTGCTGTCCTACCAGTTCCGGATACTCTTCACCGGGAATATCATTGAGTAAAGCGTAGCCTTCTTTCATCATCGCCACAAAATCGCCTACTCGCCCATCAAATTCCTCGCTGGGGATTCCTGTTCCAAACCACCCTCGACGCACCAGTTCGGAGCTTTTGGATAATGTGCAGGCATGGCCAAGGTTGTTTCTGATGTATGATTGAAATTCATCAGATTTGTTTGCTCGAACGTAAAAGTAGCAGGAGCGCGTATCGCCACAGACTGGCGTTATGAGCATCTTTTTGAGTTCAGGGTGCTTTCCAAGCAAGATTGTATTTTCTTGCTCTATGTCAACAAGACCATGGTCTGCAGTGACGATTATTCTTACATTATTCGGAACCTCTCGGGCCAGCTTCTTCAGATTCTTGTCCACTCTGTTCAATTCCTTCAAAACAGCTTTGCTTTCGATGCCTTTGTCGTGTGCTATAGCGTCCAGCTCAGGATAGTATGCAAAGATGAACTGTTTTTGTTGGGATTGACATGCCAAATCTCTTACATTGCCAAAAAGTTCTCTTAATGTTCTGTATCCAAATCTTGTACACTCCTCTGTTGCAAATTTAGAATATGGGGAGTTGATTATCCTGCTTGGCCCCAAAAAGACCATTCTATTCTGTGTTTTCTTGAGCCAAGGTTGAGCTCCAACAAAACGTGCAAGATGAGCCTCAATGGGCTTATTGCCAATCATAGTTGTAAAGGGTAGGAACCGTGATACGATACCTAATTCTCGAAGATATACAAACCAACCCGTCACAGCATGCTCAATAGGGGGTGCAGCTGTGTAGAAGGTCGTCATTGCTGAACCTGTACTCGGAGGAAATACACTGCTGATAGAGGAAACGAGGTTATCACGAAGCCAGAGTCCTGAACCATGGCGCACGAGATAATTGTAACCAAGTCCATCCAATACTATGAATAGGATAGTTGCTGATTCATCAATTTCCTTGAGCTTCTGCTGCTCAAGCTTCCTCTCTTTACATTCGACACCCATTTTTTTAGCTAGCGTGCTTGTCAGATTTAGGATACCATTCTCATAGTCGGGTTGGATATCCGATAGGGCCATATGATTCTTGATTACACGAGATGTTTAACGCTTTCCCATTGTAATGAGAGCTGACGCAAAAAGACTGATGCCGCCAGATAGTGGCGCCAGTCAGTCTCTAATTACGGTTACTAGTTGTTTTTCTTCATTTTGATGAAGATTATGACGATTACAATGGCAACAGCAGCTCCACCAACAACTAGACCAATCATCAGGATGTTACCATCGCCTGGCGGTGGCCCTGTGGTTGTCGTAGTTCCTGTGGTTGTATCTGTGGTCGTTGTTGTGGTGGTAGTGGTGGTTGTCGTTGTGGTTGCTTCTGTGACTTCGACTGACACGGTATCGGAAACAGAATGCCCCGCTTGGTCGTACACCGTGATTTGTATCGAGTGGTCGCCTACACTCAGACCGTCAACATTGATTTCGATATCCCCGCCGTTCCACTCAGCATTAACTTGGGGCATTCCATCGATTGTAACGTTGTAGTGGCTTGGGGTGAGATCGCTGGCCTCCCACGTAATTGTGTTGCCTGTGCTTCCTTCCTCATACGAGATGTCTTCTGGAGAAGATAGCTCAGGGCTAGTAGTATCATAGTATACTGTGAGATTAACTTCAGCAAGATTGCCCAAATCGTCCATTGATCTCAAAGAGAGCTCGTAACTACCATCACTTCCAAAGCTGGGAGAGAAGGAAAGCGAGGTTGGCCCAATTGTTTCATTCTCTAACAGGGAGCCATCCACAAAGGCTGCTGTCCAGACTACGGAGGATAATGCATCCGAAGCGTCCACAGACCACCATGGATTAGGATCCGTTGTGACGGTTCCATTTGCTATCGATGGTTCAAGCTCTGGGCCAGTGTTGTCTATGGTTATCTGGATTTGCTCATCATACTCGTCAACAGAGTTCACAGTAGCGGTAACTAGCAGAATGTAAACCCCATCCGTATGTTGAGTAGTATCAAGGTTGAATTCAATTTCTCCATCAGTACCCGTTTGTACTTCGGTGCCGTTGAGGGTTATACTGGTACTAGTTGTAATCGATCCATCATAGTAGAAACCTGCATAGACATCGATATACACCGATACGTTAACCATGCCGTTCACAAAAACACTGTCGCTTGGTGCGTGAATGGTCACATATGCAGTGTACTCGACAGGATTGGCCATGAGAGGCAGGTAGTCATAAAGATTTGACATGTGACCTGGGAGCCTGAATGGGTCATCTCCAATCCCATCATGGTCCGCGTCAGTGCCATCATGGTTGTACCAATAGTTGCCATAGTCTGATGCGTTGAAGTGCAGATCAGTCACTCTGAATGAATCATCAAAGTAGTAAGATGTCTTGAAGGCATTGAGAGTGAAGGTAAAGTTCTCAGAGCCGGAAATGAAGTTGATGACTGTATCATCAAAGGTGTTACCAATGAAGTAGTAGTCATCCCCAGAGAGTTCCAAATCAGTATTCACCGTTGAGTTTGCCAAGGTGACATTGTCAGAATGCCGGATGAAGAGATTATCTAAATAATGGAATTCTCCAGACACAATCGTCACATTGCTGGACTCAATAACTGCAAAGGAATAGGTCTCGAAACCTGAGGTTGTTACATCTGACACGTTGTAGAACGAGTAGATTGGTAATCCTTCAAGCATGTTACTAGTATCAATGTCAATATGGATATCTGTGCCATGGACATCGTAGTAGTCGATTCCTGTAGTTCCAATGCTAGACATTATACAATCTCTCATGGTCATATACGGTTCAAGGAGATACAGACCAACATCACAATTGGTCAAGACGGTCTCGTTCAGATACAAACCGCCGCCAGTTCCAGAGGTGTCAATCGAACCAATATAGATTCCTCGATCACATCCATCAAGGGTCACATCAATCATTGTGAGATTGTTGTAATTCAACAGACGTAGACCCGTACCAGATACTGTGGCAACATCCACATTGCGAACAGTCACATTGTGAGTGTCATCCAGAGTGACAGCATAACTGCAGGAAACTATGGTCTCGTTCTCAATGACAAAATTATGACTATGAGAGATATGGATTGGATAGGCGGTATCCGAGTAGGTGTTACCTGCAATAATGCAGTCGGTGAAGGTGTTGTGTGTAGTAATACCGTACTCACAGTCTTCGATAATCAGGTCCATGAAGTACGAATCGGTCAGAGTTTGGATATCTACTGCTTCACCGCAGTATTGGAAAGTGTTCCCAATTACATAGGCGGTAGAATCAAGGTATCCGTAGAAGCCAGTTTCACATCCATAGAGTAAGGAGTTAGTGACATTGACATCTATCGGTCCGAAAAGCCTGATACCTGTTGAGAAGTTGTAGAACTCACAAGTATCTATGATTCCATAGGAGTAATCGTCGATGAGAACTCCTTGAGTACCGTTGAATCCGTACAGATTATGCAATTCGAAATGATCAGTATAGCTGTCCAGTTCAAAGCATGTACCACTACCAAACATCTCAATGTGTGTGTTGATGATTGTAGCATTATCTACGTAATAGGTGCTGATGCCACGTGTACCAATGAAGTACCCGTCAACATTATCAACAAGAATAGTGACAGCGGTATTTCCATCCAGACAGTAGTTTGTATCATTGAATACGGAATTCCTTACTGTAAGGACACCACCCGTATGATCGTAGTATACTCCAATCTCACAGGAGTAGACAAAGATGTCTTCAATAGTTACATCAGTTCCTTCCGTGCGAATAGCCATGTCATCAACAGAATAGAAGAACCAGTCCCGAATCGTCATGTTGCTAAAGGCATCTATGAAGATCCCGTGATGTGCAGCACCATTAACAGTGCAGTTAGCAAACTCGTAATCACCAGTTCCTCCACCAAGGAGTGCGACACCATCATAGACGTCAACCCACGTTACATTGGTCAATGTCAAGTCCAGTGTTCGTGTCAACAACCAGTGCTGATTGATCAGATATGTGTCAACAACATAGACTTCAGAACCGATATTCGCAGTAATCTTGTAGCGATAGCTGGAATTGGTTGCTCTTAGAGTTGCGTTCGTCACATGGAGTTTGCCACCATCATAGACTGTTATTGTCCTGTAGGTTGCAGTTTGAGATGAGTTCATCCATAGTCGCGTGCCTTCCAGATAGAGGTCAGCATAGACATCAACATCTCCATTCATCGTGAAGTTAGTATTCAAAGCGATGGTAGACCTATCAACAGTCCATTCTGTGGAAGTAGGTAGAGCACCATATACCATGAGGGGTTGATTGTCTACGATATCAGATATTGCTGAACTGTAAGGTGTATCTCCTACGAGATTACCATCGTCATCTACGCCATCATAATCATAGTAGAAATTGCCAAAAGTGCCGTTGGTGTATGTGTTGGTTACTGAACCGAATTCATCGATGTGCCAACCGTTTTGCACAAAGGCATTGAGATAGACATCTGTACCGCTGGATGCGACATAGAGTCCTGTGCCAGAGATTGCAACAAACTTGTTGTCGATGATGTTGTTATCGGGTGAACCCGTACTGATCCAGACACCATAGTTGGTGCACATTGTGAACTCTGCCAATTGAATTGTACATTCTGATGAAGCTGTGATATTGACACCAAGGCCAACATTCTCGTTGTAAATGTCGGTGACATTACAGAGGGTACAGTCGTTTATCAGAAGTGCAGTATCACAGTCGTAGAATGAGATAGTGCTGAGGTCAAGACTGACTTGGTATAATTCCATTCCAATGGGTGAATCATGAATGCTTACATCACTGAATGAAACCGCAGTCGAATTCACAAAGAAACCAGCGTTTCCATCACCGTAACCGCACCGATTTACGGAAGCATTATCTATTTCCAACCAAGAACCAGACTTTAGGTAGAATCCATAGGTGGCATCAGTGTTGTTAGCAGTGAATACTGCACCACTCAAAAGAGTCAGAGAACAACCATCTTCGATAATGATTGGTTGAACACTTGCTGCATCAGACTGGAATTCTACATACGTTCCTATCAGCGTAAGATTTCCGCCGTCATAAATGTACATTTCTTGTTGTGGAAAAGCTGAACAGTTCAATGCAATGAGATGGAAATTAACCCCCCATACGGTATCAATGACGTTGGGGTATGATAGGAATTGCGGCATGCTAAGAAGCAATGCATGATTGTCATAATAACCAGATGTCACTTCATAAGGTACATCCGCAATCCATGGATTTCCGCCAGTGGAATAGCTATCACAGTACTCTGAACCACCAGAGCCTGATGGACCCCAGAAGTTGCCATGAGTGCCATTGTCAAAGACATAGGTTCCAGTACCAACGAAATTACCATCCTGATTATCGTAGAGGATATTCATCCAGAATGTAGAACTGTAACTCCAGTCACTGTTGAATCCATAGGCTCCACTGTCAGTAATTCTGTTGTTGTAGATAGATGCGTTATGAAGATCCACCAGGTAGATTCCATCACCAGAACAGTTCGTAACGATGTTATTGTGGACCGTAATGAAATAACCATGGTCATCAATACCACCATCGTACCCTCGTACACGAATACCATAGCCACCAACTAGTTCAATACTATTGCCAGCTATTAGAGAATCGTTATCCAAACCAAATGTGACGATACCATTCCCAGTAGCATTGGATATCTGATTATCTATTATCCAAGCTGCGCTTATATCTGAGTCTACGTTGATTGCAGTGCCAGAAGTATTTGCAATAGTGTTCCCAACAACGATTGGATTTTTACCATATCGAACTCTGATACCATTTCCAGTAGCATTGACTATCGTGTTACCCGTTATGGTTGCGTTATCACCGTAATCGATGAAGATAGCTTCATCTCCACTCATGTAGAATTCGTTGTTGTCTATGGTTACATTGTCGACTCCATTAGAATAACCCGTATCTGCAACGAATCCACTGTAGAATGTACTGTCGCTTATTTCGAAGAAGTAAGTATCACTGTCCATGTTCCAGGTAATGTCGTTGAAAGTACAATTATCGAAGATAGTGTAGTTTACGCTAGATGATGATCCAACATCAATCGTTGCAGATTCAAAGAAGATGTCTTGGAAGGTGATGTGAGATGAAGGCCCTTCCAGATAGACATTGCCATTTGCTTCACTACCCGATATGACACAATCGCTGGTGTCGTCAATCCATAGCTGATTGTTGAATGTGTTATTATCTCCACTACAGCTATCAATATAGAACATCTTACAATCTCCGCCAAAGACGTTGTCATCAAGTACTAGATCCAAATAGTACTGAGTTCCGAGAAGTGCAAGACCTCTAATATCGAAATCTCCAGATAGGACAGTATTGTTGATTATCTTCACCAGAGGTGTCTGTTCGCCATATGTTTCCATTGCTGTAACGAGACCCCCTTGACCCAATTCACTGTTACTGATATTCACAGTAGTATATTCGGAACTAACTACTGTCACATTTAGAATTGCATTAGAGATATTGCAGCTATCCATCGTAAAGTACTGTTCATAATTGAAGCCAAGTTGAATGTACGGTTCTATAGTAACAGTCCTGTCTGAATCTCTAGCTGCAATGGTGTTGTTAGCGAAATTCACATTTGGCCATTCAAGCGTGAAGACATTTGTATATGTACTGTCAGCCTTGACATCTTCAAAGATGTTGTTCTCAATAGTGCAATGACCAATTGGTGTCCAATGGTCTCTCCCCTCATAATCAGAATGTGCTGAAATTATCATTCCAGGAATATTTGAAAAGGTGCTATTTTCTATGTCAACAAATCTAGCTGAAATGGTGAAGTCATCTTCAAAGGTATCATCGTTGATATTACTTATAGAAGAGTCTAGTGCTCCAAAGTAAAAGACATCATTGAAATGGAAATCACCCATCTCCACTGAAGAACCGGAGGTTGTTATTTCAGCGTCTTGAAGCCAGAATATTGAATTCTCGCCAAATGTGAAGGTATCCCCTGTAGTGCATTCCAGAGTGTTTGAAATGAGTAGAATCGAACCAGCAGGTCCGGTTACTTCCACATTACCGTATATTGCTAAGTCATTTCGAGTAAAGATGTTAGGTATGTCTGTCTCCCACTTGCCAGATGAAGGCGGAAGGGCACCGATCATGAGAGAAGGATAATTATCAGTGATGTTGACGTGAGGACTGAACGATAAATCTCCAACCCATGGATTTCCTGAAGAAGCTGCACCAGTGAAATTGTCCCAGAGATTGCCATGCGTTCCATTATTCCAGCTTATCAGGTCATCATTATTCAAATCTATAGCATGTTGATTGTTATCCATAAACGCATTGAGGTAGATGACTGGAGCATTTGTTACCTCATCGACCTTGAGTCCAATATTGTTTGAGAATAGAGCATTTCCATGAACAAGAGCGCCATCAGCATCATCAAGATGAATTCCATTTCCAGTATTTTCTAGAATATTGTTCCATCGTACTGTGCTATTTCCCCACAGCACTCGAATACCTGCACCAGTGTGATTCCAAATTAGGTTTTTTTCAGCAATAGTTCTGTTTGAAGCTACTAGGTCTATTGCTGCATGTCTTGTGAGCCAGGTTGAACAGCTAAGTATGCGATTTCGTGAGATTACCGCATCCTCGTCTTGAACTTTGATTATTGCATCTAGAAAGGGGCCACATCCTATGAAACGATTATCCGAAATTGTAACATTGCCAGTTATATCAGAAATATCGATAACCTGTCCAGTAGTGGCACCATCGGTATTTACTTGATAGAAATCGTTTGAAAGTATCTTAACGTAACCAGTTAGAACCGCAGAATGTATGAGTCCAGATTTAGCGCGAGGTGAAGGGACAGTCCCCGAACCTTCAAATGATCCAAACCTGCAGTTCTCTACAATGAAATTTATTCCATCTATGAAATATCCTGAGCAGCTGATATGATGGAAATAACAGGTATCAAAATGGGCTGAATGAACACTACTAACTCGGATTCTTCCTGTTCCATTCTGAAACTCGCAATTTGTGAATGTAGCATTAAGAGTGTTATAGTTCATTGTTATTTCGTCAAAACCCATAATGTTGGTGTCAGTCAGTGACACATTTCCGAAGATAGTGAAATTGTAGTACCCCTCACCTACAGCTGCAATACCGCTTCCGTCAAATGTCTTCAAGTATCCACCAACGCTTACATTGACAAGTGAACTGGAATTCTGTAGTTCGATGTTTGTGTCCTGCAGAACCAGTGCACCGGTACTTTCTATGTGGATGTTACCATAGACTTCGATGGTACCGTTGCTTGTGTACTCCGTATATTGACTGATAGTCCAATTTCCAGATCCATCATAGGTGTCGCCTGTCCCACTACTGACGACAGATGAAGAATCGGGGAATGAAACATCGATATCATTCACATCATACTCTGTTCCATATTCTGTATTCGTCTCAGCGGATGGCAGAGAAAGAACAAGGACGACGGATATTACAAAAACTAATGTGATTTTGCTGTACGTAAAATTGACACTCATGGCAACGCGGCACTCCTAGATACTAACCGTTGCCCTCCATTATCAGATATAAACTTCCCGGTGATTCTTTGACTGCCAGATGTCTTCAACGCACGAAAATGTACATTCGATTTCTGCTGTACAGTGAATAATCTACTATCCACAAAACTATCTTTCAAGTAGATAAGCGTAAAAATATATGCTTCAGGAAATCTTCAACATTGAGACATATACAATGCTCGGACTGTTGCATCTGGCGTTGCATGTTCTGATTTATTCGGGATCAGGCATTCTGCTGTACTTCCTCCGCCGGCGCATTTCCCTGATACCATTTTACATTTATCTGGGGATTCTCCAAGTCTTTACATCTCTAATGAGCGGCTTCTATGTTCTGGACATTGGTTGGGGTGCCAGTGTTGGTGGAGGAAGCATTGCATATGCAGCCACACTCTGGGCTGTAATGCTGCTCTACATAATGGAACATGATTTGGAAGCCATCAAGATGGTTATTCTTGGAATAATCGCTATCCAGTTTGTTTTCTTCTTATTGTATCCTTACTTTGGTTATTTGCTTGGCTATGCTGGTTCTACAAATCCGCTCATGGTGCCTCCTGCCCTTTTTAATGTAAGCTTTGGTATTTTCTGGGTTGGAAATCTATTAGCTCTGATTGAAATGGTGCTGATGATTTTTGCAGTGGAGAAAATGAAGAATCTGTTCGCTGATATTCCTTCGGTCGTTCATGTGCTAGTGGTCTATATCGGCGTCATGCTTATTGATTCGGTTCTCTATCCGCTTTTTGCTTTCCCCGTAACGCAATCCATCTCAATAGTCCAAGGGATTGCGTCTCTTATCAGCAAAATCTTTTTGGGTCTCTTTTATAGTGGTATGCTGCTTTTTGCTGGAATTGCTTTGAAATCTCCATATATCCAGAAAGAGGATCGAACCCATCTAACTTTCTCAGATATGCTTACTCTGCCAAAAAGCGATGTGATTCACGCTTGGCGAAGAGCTGAAGAGAATCAAGAACGGGTGAGACTGCTTCTAGACATTATTAGCCACGATATCAGAAATTACTCCAGCAGTAGTCTTGGAATAATTCAGCTTCTTAAGATGGAATATCCTGACTTGAATGAAGGTGTTATTGATAAAATCAACAGGTTACAGCGGATGGAACAACAGTCTATTGCGCTTCTTGAGAATGCTCTAAACTTGGGTACGCTTGAAGATACTATACTTCAAACCCAAATTGTTGATATCGAGTCTACATTTGAAGAAGCTAAATCCCGACTCAAAGAGTCTTATCCTTCCCTATCATTTCGGTTTACTGGTGAAGACACACTTGAAGGGAAAAATGTAGTTTGCAATAAGCTTCTAGAACTCGCAATATACAACATTCTCTCAAATATGGCCAAGTACCGAAAGCAGGAATCAGAAGAAGTCATCATTGATGTCGATACACTTGTGGATGATGAAACAGTAGAGGTAATTCTCTCAGATCATGGTATTGGTATGGACGAGGAAGAGAAAAAGCATGCGTTTGATAGTCTTCAAGAGCGTCCTCGACATCAACGGTTTGGGTTGTTACTAGTCAAATCGATATTAAATCAATCTGACTGTGACATCTGGATAACCAACAGACCAGATGCCCCTGATGATTACACGGCTGGCACCTCGTTCCATCTTGTGTTTCCGCGAGCAGAGGCTACCGATTGAAACCAAAATTATAATCTTCTAAGCGTCTCATATGAGCCGTACCCATCTGTTCTATCGTTGAGTTTGAATTTTCCGAACGATTGAACAAGCATAGATTCCCTTCCTGAACGGTCAGTGAAAGGTACGGGCACAATTCGTCCCGGTTCTCCTGTGAGCTTGTATGTAGTTCCCCTCTTGTCTTTGAGTTCGAGTTCTGTCCTTAATGGGAATATTTCGTCATCTCGGAACTCATGTGAAAGAACCTCTATATCACGAAGTGGAATGTTTTCCCCTTCCCGGAAGATGAAACCTCCTGTTGCCAATCGTCCATCTTCTGCAATTACGGCTGCTGGGTTCACTGCGAGATGCTCATCAAACCATATAACGAAGTAGAACCAATTGCCTACACCAGTCCAGTCTCTGATGCCATGAGTGTGATCTCGCTGCCCCATCACATCTTTGATAGAATAATGGTCTTTACCAAGCTCTATTGATCCGGAAATCTTTGCTATTTGTTCCCAATGCTTATCTCCCGATTTCTTCCCCAATTCAAGCGACTCACTTGTCATGTGCTCACTGTACTCATAGGGCTCATTGATTGGATCGAAATTCAGGTCGATGTGGGTTTGTAGGAGGTCAGATATGATTTGCGGGTTTTCTCTTGCTTCGGGGAGATTCTCTGAATCTTCCACCACAACCAATGATCCGTCAAAAGAATATTTCCACGTTCCATCTGATTTGGGCTGATGAGATACACCGCCGACCTCGAGACTATCTGGATAGGATTTACCTTCATCGGTCGTATGAAAAGCTGCAACTGACCCATCCGGCAGAAAGAGAAACAGAAATGTCATACCTTCTGGCCTATTTGGTTTGAAGCCAACTCTGCTCATGAGTCCCAATTCTGTCTTTTTGTCATAGAACAGAAAATAGTAGCTCTCGTTCCAGTTAGCATCCTCTGAAGTTGGTTCATGTGTGATTTGTTCCATGTTGATTTAATCCCCGTTGTGAATGATAACTTCCCCTTTGTAACCGTCAATGGTAACCATCTGGCCTGTGGTTACTAGCTTACATGCACGACTGATATTTGTTACAGCGGGAATCCCGAATTCTCTTGAGACTACAGCTCCATGTGAAAGAAGGCCACCAGTTTCAGTCACCACGCCAGCTATCTTCGAGAAGACAGGGGTCCAGCCTGGGTCAGTGCGTGGGACTATGAGAATCTCTCCCTGACGAACTTGTGGAACTTGATTCACCGTTTCTAGCACCCTAACGGGACCGCTTACGCGGCCATGACTGGCTGGTATTCCGGTTAGAATGCCGCCCTCGCTAATACAGAAGACAGCATCGTTGTATTCTCGATTACCTTTGAGGAATTTCGGTGGTGTAGTATCTTCATAACTCTTGAATTCGTGAAACCGTTCTTCTATGGTTTCTGCAAGCTGAGCTAGTTCAAAATCACTCAACTCATCATAAACGATTTTTCTAATTTCCTTTCTGTGGAAGAAGAAAATTCTAGAGGCCTCTGGAATGATATTTTGCTTTTTCATTCTATACCCCATTTCCAAGAAAACGGCTCTGTTACGGGTTATCCATCTATCAAGGTTGAAGCGCTGATCCTCTCTGAATTTGATATAGCGTCTGGCAAAGCCAAGGATAGTGGAAAAGAGTTCCCATTTTATTCTTCCAAACCTTTGGGCTTTGATTTCTCTTCTTACCTTGTTTTCAGCAACTATCCTTCTCCTCTTGGGGTCGTGAGAAGTAGATGTGGTTTGTTGGTCGCGAACGAGAGACTTGAGAATATCAAATACATATTCTGGTGCTTCACCCCATCTTGGGTAGAACGGTTCTCTGGTGAATCCCCGCTCTCCAAATTCTTGTAAGAATTCATCGAACGCACTCATGAATAGCTTCACAGAATCATGTTTCTTTTCTTGCAGATGATTATACAGTGACTCAGAAGGATACTCTGTTATTACTTCTCGAATCTTTGGGCTGGAAACGGCTATTTCCGCAAGTTTGTTCACTTCTTTGTTAATTTCGTTTGTTTTGTGTTCTAACCCTGAAATGAGTAGTGGATAGTATGTTCCTGCCTTCCTTCGACCGAGGAACTTGCCAAGCAGGTATTTCGTAAGCAGATTCATGCCGATATTGTGAACTGGAATGCCGTATCGAACCATGCGGAAATGCGTCATCATCTCTCTGTCCAGTTCGTCCGCCAAGTGCATGAGATCTTTGAGTGTAGCTTCCTCAGCTTTTGATTTCAATGTGGAGTCGAATTCTCTGCAATAAGGAATGAAAACATTGCTGGTCCATTGGTCATAAGATTCTGCAGTTTCCGTCAATGAACCCCTAGGGTCATACAGCATAACTCTAATCTCTGCCATGAGACGTCCCAGCAGATTGAACGGCATTTCCCTCATTGTTTCTTTGCCATAGGGACCATCCCCGTCGGGGAAATAGTTCAGAACATCTTCAGATCTTATGAACGGAGGAATTTCATTCCTGACTTTTTCTCGTAGGACATCTAGATTGAAGTAGACATGGGCTTTGTGGAGTTTGAGAAGCTCGTCAGGCATGTCCTTGTAGCCCATTATCGAATTCAGCTCTTTGTTTACGATATAGGTCAGCTGATCTCCTAGAAGGTCGAAGAATAACGGAGTAACATTGTCATTCCAATAATCGTCACTATATCCCCTTGTCCATAGAATCTCTTCTTCGTCATCCTTGGTGCTTGTTGTTATTGGACGAGATTGCAGTATACAGATTCGATCGTCCTCATCGATTGCCCATTCGATATCTTGTGGACTCCCGAATATGGACTCCAATTCCTTGCCAATCCGGGCCAGCTCTATCGCTTGATGGTTGGTTATTGACGGAGTTTCAGATTCGTTACTGGTAGCATTAACAGCAGTGATTCCCCCCTCTCCATCTTGAGATAACGGCTTCACCACAACGCCCTTGATTCCAATCTGGGTTTCTTTTACTCCGAAGCTTTCTACCTTACTTGGTTGCTCTTTTTCCAATACAAAGCGGTCTGGTATGGCCTGGCCGGAAACTACAGACTCGCCAAGCCCGAAGTTGGATTCAATAACAATCCTATCGCTCTTCGTTGATGTCGGGTCCCTTGTAAAGAGTACACCTGCAGCCTTTGCATCTACTGTTTCTTGAATCAGTATCGCAAGCTTAACCTCGAGGTGGTCAATCCCATTGCGCTGCCTATAGGAAATCACTCTTGGTGACCACATCGATTGATAGCATTTGACTAACGCCTTGGCTACCTGCTCCTGATTCTTGATGTTCAAAAATGTCTCATACTGCCCTGCAAAAGAGGATTCAGGCAAATCTTCCGCTGTCGCTGAGGATCTTACAGCAACCGCGTCTAGATTCATTTCTTGATACTTTTCCGAGATTAGTGCGAGTATTTTATTCTCCAAATGGGCTTCTGTGATTGCCTCGCAGATTGAGTCGGAATACCGTTCAACGGATTCAGCATCATCAAAATTAGTATGATTCAATAATCTGGCGATGGTATCACCGAGATTCTCAGATTCTAGTAGGAAATCATACACTGCTGTGGTAAGAATGAATCCTTTTGGCACATGATATTCGTAATCAGAGAGTTCTCCCAAGTGAGCGGCCTTGGAACCTACCAATTCCTTTTCTTTTAGGCTGGCATCTGCCAGATTCATGACATATTCTCTATTGGATATCGTGGCCAGCTCCATGAATGAAGTATTCATTTTTGGAGACTGCGTGGCTTATAACTGTTTGAGATACTCTTTGGGCCAGAGATTGAAGCGCCACCTACCAGTTACTGTTGTAGATTGGCTGCTCTATGCCTTCCATTGGGAGTGTCTATGTTATTTCTTGTCTCAATGTACTGCTATCTTATATCCGGCAAGTACGACGATTACTAGCCCAGTGAAACCAATGACAAACAACAAGCCTTGCTGGAGGCCATGGCGCGTTGGCTCCGTATTTTGAGTAGTTATTTTTGGCAAGAAGGGATAATCAGCATTCTTTGTTAGATTCAGACACTCCCCTCTAACATAGGCCGATACGTTAAATGGCCCCGAGGTGAACATCTCTTCATCTGGAGGATGGGGATCCCACGTATTCCACCCAGAAATGCCGATTTGGCTGAAGATGTGCTTGGGAATGATGGGCTTGTAGCTGATTCTTCTAGCTGCCCAAAATGAGCCTGCTTCTAGTTCCACTATCAGGGTATAGGGAGATATTGCATAGACCGTAGTCAGTTTTGTCAAATCTGTACCGAAAGGACAACCCGGCGCGTCTCGGTAGTAGTTGAGTGAGAATGCAACATCCTCTGCTGTAAGCGGTTCGCCATCTGTCCACGTAACATTCTCAATCATGTTATAGGTTATGCGGGTGTGGTTCTCTGGCACGGATGAATTGTCTGCGTGTGTTTCAGTAGTGTAGTCTGTTGCGAACCAATTGATTTCATTACCTTCCGGATCCTTTCGAAGTAGACTGTCATAGAACATCTGGTCAATCGTGTCAGGGACTGGGGAAGTACCAAGCATTAAGTTAAAGCTGTCCACATAAGAAAGACTTGCGATTGGTAATGTGTTCGTAGTTTCGACCTCACCTGTTTCCATGGGCTGTGCTTTGTATGGCATCCACCATGATTCAACCCCTTGGTGATGTCCCTTTACAAATTCTTCAAAACGATCAGTTCTGTATGCAGACAGATACTTGTTGTCGTAGGCGACAATAATGGGAGACTCATACACAATTATTTTCTGAATTTCGATTGCAGCTTCGCGTGCTTCTTCAAATGATTCGGCTTCAAGCAGCTGTTCTTTCCAGTATCTGAAGCTAGCATTTCTCGCTTCGAGAATTTCTTGATATGGCTGATACTGAGAACATAAGCATCCCCATCCACTCACTATAGTCGAGAAGCCAACCAATCCACAGTGAAGTCTTCGAAACGATTCTCAAGCAAACGGATATCGAAGTATTTTGTCTTGCACTTCATATCGTAGGGATCAGCTTGGGCTGCTGACGCATTAATGTGAAGCTCTTTGAACGCATCTTCAAGCGTTTCCGCTACTGCGAATTGTAAATCAGAGTCCCAAGAAGCATCAATCCAGATGTCAAATGGCTCTCCATTAGGGGCCTCTCTATAACCATTTGTTTCATTGATTTCGAAGCCGGCATTATCGAGGAGTGAATTAGGATATTCAATTTTCGCTTCGTAATAATGGTAACCGAGGTCATCCTCCGCGGAGAATGGATTCATCGTGGGAACAGGTGCGTCAAGGGGTTCAGCGTATCCCCTCCAGGTTTCGTTGGCTACCTTTTCTTTATCGAAGGCAAATGCGGCTGCTCGTCTGAGAACAGTCATATTCAACGGATACCTTTCGTAATTGAATAGGAAGAACCCATAGCTATTCCGGTTTGTTTTTACTACGTCTATGTTTGTAGATTCCTCTAATTCTTCGAGATACTGCGGATCAATTGAATCAAGAATGATTTCGATTTCTCCGTTCTGAAGTGCTGCAATAGCGTCTTCTTGATTTTCCGTGATTTTGTACATGACGGTATCTACGTATGGCCCCTGCCTATTGATATCCACATTGTCTGCATCTCCCTCAATAAATAGCAGAGACTGAGCTATCAAGAGTACGAAACCTATCCATGCGAGCAGAAAGAACTGTTTTGGCCTATTTTTATGCAATAGAGAACCACCCTCTCCTGAATGAATATGAATCATCATTGATATTATCTCTTGTGTTGACGAGTACACTAGTATTCTGAATTGACTCGTGTACAATGGATTCACCAATGGATTCTTCTAACGGTTCTTTGCTTTCCTGCCAGCAAGTAGATCCGCTGGATGCTCCTTTGCTGTAGATTTCACGGATCGGTATGTAAGTGCTGTTGATAAGATGACAGATACTATCAGTAGGACCACGATTTTCGGATCTATCAAGATTGGGGGAGCGGAGACGAAACGTTCCATTATTGCTTGAAGATTTGACTGCACGATTAGGCCAACAACGGTACCTGTTACTAGTCCGCCTATTATCGCAACTGAGCTTTCTACAGCTATAGACCTGGCTATGTCTGAATTAGGCATCCCCATTGACGCAAGAAGCCCAATCTCTCTGATTCGTGTAGATGAAATTGCCCAGCTACCGATGAGTGCACTGAGTATCGTCGTTATGACAAGTGTCACCATGGATGCATCAATAGTGGCTTGTATCGCGGTGAGGGCCGCTTCATAGTCAGCTTCAATTGCTGAAATGAGGACACTTTGGATGTTGGGAAACCCTGCAAGTCCATTCATTGTCTTGCCGGGCTTATTTGATCTTATTAGAACGCTTCCTGCTTGGAAAGCTTCACCAACTAGTGAAGACCACGTAGAATTGCTTACAATCACGAAATTTGGTGTCATGATTGTTAGAACAAAGAACGGTACAGAAGAGCCTGCAATTCCCACAATTGTTACATTACCTAATTCTCCGATTGTGATTTCATCGCCAAGTTCAAGATTGCGTTCGCGAGCAGTGTACTCAGAAATAACACCAGTTTGATTCTGCTCTAGGATTCGTAATCCTTTGCTTTCATTCACACTCCGAGATAGACCGATTGAAGCCAACCCTTCGAATTCTGTTGGATGGGTACCGAGCAAGATACCCATACCGCTTTCTTCCTTGAAATGCACCTCGGTTATGAGCTGGTTCACTGGCACAGCCCTCTCTACATGTGGCATTGATTGAATAGCATCGACCACAGGAAGCTCAACTGCGGGGTCCGCATACCCGATGATGTTAGCTGAGGAAACGCCAGCACCCAGACTTCTCTTCCAAGAGGCTGTTACTGCATATCCAACATTGCTGGAAGCTATGAGCAACGTTGTTGCAGCCGCGAAAAGGTTGAATATAACCACACCCACGATTGCATTTCGTTTCAAATTGCGCTTGGAGAGTACTCCAACCACTTCTTTCGTACGATAAGTTAAGGGTTTGAGAATTGATTCCAATCCTGCCAACTTGGGGGAAAGAGCTACTACAGTAAGAAGCAGAATGGGAACGGATCCAATTCGAATTACATCGCTTGAAAACAAGCCGAGATTGAGGAAATCTATTGCCATCTGAATCGCTACAAGCAGACAGAGTAAAGCACTAGTACCAAGAATGATTCTTTGTAGTCTCTTGGATGGTTCGAAGCCAGTTTCGCTACCGCTAGCACTGGTGTGAACTGTTCCTTTTCCAAGATTGTTTGCGATTGATTCTTTAGAAGCCTGCCATGCTGGCACTATTCCGGAAATGAGAGTAATTCCAACACCGAACAACCCTGATGCAATAAGCCCCCAGAAGCTGATACCTGCAGCACCACCGAAGAACGCGGCAGTTGGAGCAAGATAGATGATTCTTGACGTTGCTATAATCAGCTGTAGAATAACACGGCTCAGAACAACCCCAATCACCCCTCCAAGAAGAGCTCCAGTCAGTCCGATAATACCAATTTCAGAGATGAGTATGGACAACAAGTCCTTTCTTGAACCTCCGAATGCAAGTAGGACCCCACTTTCTCGCTTCCTTTGGCTGAAAAGCATACTGAAGGATGAGAATACCCGAAATGCGGCAACAAATACCGCAGCACCAACCAGAGCGAGGAGGATTGTGTTAGCTTGGTTGAGAAACAACTCTGCAATCTTGAGCTGATACGTTTTCAAATTGGTTACTACATATTCCTCACCAAGTATTCCTTCTATGCTCTTGGTAGTTCGACGTGCTGCAAATACATCCTCGATTTCAACCAGAAGCTTGTTGACAGAATGATTCGGATACCTAATTGTGTAGATTTCCCATGCATATTCAAGTGAAACAAAAACTGCTGGTCCGACAACACCTTTGTCGATAGCGAGACCATATCCTGATACATTGAAAAACTGATGACCCGCCGAAGTATCAAGCCGTAATTCTTCACCAAGTGACAGGTTCAGCAGTTCCATTACCTGAGTTGTAACAAAGCAATTCCTACCTGTCAGTTTGTTGGAACCTTTAGTAACATTAAGTCGCCCAATGTCTACTTCTAGCTGATTATCAATTCCAACGAGAAAGAGGGGTAGCGTGGTAGTCTCGTTCTGAAAACTGACAAGCTCTTCTATCCTGGGTATTGTATGGGCTGAATTCGGAAGCTCTTCGACTGATTCCTGCATTTCCTGTGTGATTGGACTTCCCCATTTGGTTGACGAAACAGTCAGATCTACTGGAGATAGCGACTGCTGCATGAACGTGTTAGCACTTGCTTTGAGTCGGTTCGTGCTTGAGACTGCTGTATAAGTTAGGCTGACTGCCAAAGCCACAGCAAGAATCGTAAGTAGGGAGGTGGTCTTCCGCCGCTTGGCGTTCTTCAGACCAATCGATGCTATGGCTCCAATCACGCTGATACATTCTCCATTCGTTACTGTCTTATGCTTCTAGGTTCGAGATGATTACTTAGTCATTTTGTGTATCAGAAATTCCGTAGGAATCTCCTTAAGTAATGTTTCAATTGGTTTTCCAAGGAAGGATTCACCAAATGGACGTGATTAAGGAAATTCATGAGAGAGCTTCACTGTGGACTTTCTTCGGGTTTTTGGTACCAGCGTTAGCTGTTCTTGCATTGATGGGTCTGCTGTTCCAAGCACCGATTCTCACAATTACAGGTGGCCGCCCCATACTTGATGTACGCCCGTGGTATTCGTTTGAAGAGGCAGTACAACTGTTCAATCTGCTTGGTGAAAATGGGAGAACCCTCTACAGCCAGCAGCAGATTCTGGATGCCGTCTTCCCGATTCTTTTTGGAACCGCCTTTTCTCAAGGCATTGCTCATGTGAACAACCTAAGAGGTGAAGAGGATACCGCATGGCGCAAGTTGGTGTTGCTTCCTTATCTTGAGACATTCTTCGACTATCTTGAGAATCTCCTCATTGCCACCCAGCTCATGGCTTTTCCCGCGCTATCCCCGGTTGTGATTTCGTTTGCTTGTATTGCAACAATTGCAAAATGGGTTTTGCTGATCCTCGCCGCATTTTCCTTTATTGCATCAGCTGCGAAGTCAGTTTCCACAAACTGAAAGGCTTGAATCTGTATTGCAATTGAGAATTATGGGTTTGTATGAAGATTCAGAGTGATACAAAGGCAAGTCACAAGAAATATAGAGTACCTAATCACACTTCAATATGAGAGAGTATGACAACGAGAGTTGCAATCAACGGTTTCGGCAGGATTGGACGAAATTACATGCGTGCTGCTATTGGAAGGGATTTCGATGTAGTGGCTATCAACGATATAATGGACGTTGAAACGCGGGCTCATCTGTTTCGGTATGATACTGTCATGGGGAAATTCGAAGGATCAGTCGAAAGAAATGATGATGAATTGGTTATAGAAGGCCATGGAATCAAGATGCTGAATGAGAAGAATCCAGAGGAACTGCCCTGGGATAAGATGGATGTCGATATAGTCATAGAATCAACAGGCGTATTCAGAACTCGCAAGGATTGCGACAAACATCTTGCAGCGGGAGCAGATAAGGTTCTCTTAAGCGCACCTGGCAAAGGCGGGGAAATGCTTACTGTCGTGCTTGGAGTAAATGGTGACGACTACGATCCTGACAAGCATGATGTGATTTCAAATGCTTCTTGCACTACCAATTGCTTGGCGCCCTTGGTAAAGGTGCTTGATGAAGCGTTTGGTCTTCAGTGCGGATTAATGACTACAACTCATGCTGTGACGACAAGCCAGAGGATTCTTGATATGCCACATGGTGACCTCAGACGAGCTCGAGCAGCTGGCTGGAATATCATTCCGACTACTACTGGGGCTGCAAAGGCAATCGACTTGGTTTATCCGGAAGCATCTGGAAAACTAGATGCGATGGCTATGCGTGTTCCCGTCATGGACGCCTCGATAGTTGATATGGTCGTCAATCTCGAGGAGAAGACCAATGTTGAAGGTGTCAACGCAGCATTCAAGGAAGCTTCCGAGAAAGGAGACCTAGCTCCATACCTAGCGTACATTGATGAACCGCTTGTCTCTTCAGATTTTATCGGTGATCCTCATTCCTGCAGCTACGATTCGCTCATGACCCGTGTCATTGGTAATATGGCGAAGGTGCTCGGCTGGTATGACAATGAGGCTGGTTATGCCACGCGCATGGTCGACCTCACAGAAATCGTTGGAAGTAGTCTGTAGAGATTGGTAAAAGTAGCAGATGAAATGATATCTATGGACCTTCTAGAAGTAGGTTCATAGATTCCTCTTTCTTTTCGAGTGTTTCATCACGAAATCAGATTTGTCTAAGTGCCTTCAGCACAATTCAAATACACATGAACTGCGGTGCCGCCCAACTCGGAGTGCTTTATCTCGATACTGCCTTCGTATAATTCAACAATCTCTTTAACCAATGATAATCCCAATCCGTTGTTATTCTTTATACGCTGACTGAGCATTTGATTCTCGATTTGATTCCTAGTTTCTTTGGGGATGCCTATCCCATCATCTTCTACGGAAAGCTTGATCATTGGATTGCAGCGTTCACAAGATACTCTGATTATGCTGCCACCTGAGTGTTCGATTGCATTTTCTACTAGATTGCTCAACAACGGCTCAAGTAGCAGCCCACCTCTAACTTTTAGGTTATTCTTGGGGAATTGAGTTTCAATCGTGATTTGTTTTTCCTGAGCAAGCGCCTGTTTGCGTTTGGTCACGCCTTTAACCAATGAGTTGATAGATATAGCCTGCAATTCTTCGGTTTTCATGTCCCGAAGTTCGCGAATCATGTCTATGACTCGCCCTCCCTCTTCTACAGCTTGGTTTGCTTTGTTCAAGAGAATTTGTTGTTTGTTGTCAAGATTGCTAGATTCTAGGAGATCTAGGCTCGATTGGATTATCTGGCTCTTGTTCGCTACTTCGTGACTCAATA
>WJIL01000045.1 GCA_014730275.1 Candidatus Lokiarchaeota archaeon
CCGTGGCAGATGGTCTCCTATGCTGGCCTGAAGGATAAACGTGCAATAACTGCACAAGCTATGTCGATACCTGCTTCTTCTGCAGAGGATTTATCTGAAATCGAGCTTCATAATATTGAACTTCGCGATTTTGAGTACTGTCCTCATCAGATTCAAATTGGGGATTTGTGGGGAAACCGATTTACTTTGCTTCTTCGCAATCCCGAAGTTGAATATGAGCAAGTACTTGAATATGTGCAACAGCTACGAAATAAACCAATTCTGAACTACTTCGGTGTGCAGCGTTTCGGAGTAACACGCCCGAATTCTCATATTATAGGGAAATTCCTTGTTAATCGCGATTTCAAAGGAGCATTGGAAGAACTCCTTGTGACACCTAGTGAGTATGAATCCGATGAGCTGTTGGAAGCAAGAGAATCTCTAGCAGATGATCTGACCCCTACTGACGAAATAATAGATGCATTTCCAGATTCCCTCCATTATGAGAAGCGTGTCATGGAATATCTACAAAACCACCCGGAAAATTACCGTGAAGCTTTCACAAAAATACCACCTCGAATCCAGACCATCTTTGTTCATTCCTACCAGTCCTACTTGTTCAATTTACTTGTGAGCCGAAGAGCTGAGAAAGGTCTTCCTATTGACGAGCCAGTTGCTGGAGACTTCCTGGTTCTCAGAGATGAACCTCACTCGGGCAGAGACACCTGGTTATTTGTAACAGAACGGAGTATTGAAGAAAAACGTAACCTCGTTGAAAGAGGCAAATATCTAGTTGCTGCTCCATTACCTGGCTATTCTACAAAACTCCCCCCTTGTTGCCAGACAGAGCTCTTGTTGGAGCTTCTGGATGAGGAAAGCATAGCGTTGCGGGATTTCTATAACCGACACATGGATTCATTGAGTTCTCCAGGCGGACTTCATCCCATATCTATCAAGCCCGTTGATTTAGAAATCGAATCTGTAGGAAATGATATCCAGGTAAGCTTCAAACTAAGGCGGGGCAGTTATGCAACCATGATTATGAGGGAATTAATGAAGAACCATCCGATAAACAGAGCCTAGAACCTTCTTCTACTGCTGAATTCTTTCATCTTTTCAGCAAAGGTATCGGTCTCATCTTCCTCCTCTTCCTCTTTCTCCTCGGTTTGGAAGTCAAAGATTACATGTTGACCTGTTACTGCTGATATTATCTCTCCAAGGGTATCGGGCGAATATCGCAGGCGCGCTCGATCCTCCTCTTTGAGCATTACTATGCTTTCTCTTGTACCATCTGGCAAGTATAGGCTGTTTATACCCACTTCAACGACGGGATCAATCAGCTTCTTGATGAGGGTTCTCATCTTGGTGGGTCCTTCAATGACCATCAGATCACCGAATTCTGCTTCTATATCTTCCACTAGGCTTTCATTGGAGAGAATCAGTTCTGATTGCCCTCGTTCAACTACCAATATAACGTAGTCTTTCACTTGAATCGCTCTTACAAGATGAAGATCATCTATCCCTGAGTACTTCTCAGCTCTATCAAGAAGCCAAGAGGAGAAATCCACGTCAAACTGCGTAATCTCTCCTCTGTCCAGCTTGCTTTGGCAGCTTGGACAGAGCATACCTGATTCTAAGTCGAAGATACAGACGCATAACTCCATGTGTTTCATCGCCAATGGGACGTGTTACTAGTATGCAACCCACGAGCGAGGGCAATATGAAAGCTGTGTTTTGTCAGTCTTTTTTCGCAATAACGATATCTATCGTACTGACATTCAAGTCAGAGCCCTTGTCTGTTTTCACAGTCGTTGTACCTATGTCGATTTTACGGACACACAAACCATCAACAAATCTGTTTCTAGTTATTTCGGCCACATCAACTGCTCTACTGATTAGTCTGCCACGTGCTTTGATGGAGACATAATCTGCTCCCTTATTGAATAGCGTAACACAAGCGAGCACATAGCTCATAACGTTCTTGTTGCCTACAAGTACTACTGGCTCCCCATTGAATCCTTGAGAGTCTTTTGACTCCTTTTCCTGCTTTTTGTTGCTTTTTTGATCCTCCTTCACCCGAGGTCGCTCCCGTTGTAGTCACTGGATTCGTAGCTTCCTAATCTACCCACATGTCTAATATTGATTTCGATTATTGGTTTATTCCTTCATTCTATGTTTACATAATGAAACCAATTCTCCTTGACGTGCAATCGATAACCTTTTCACCAAACCAAACCGGTTTTCAAACTGGAAGTTACGATAAAATGGCACATTTGAAGTTTTTAGGCTCTTGTAAGGAAATTGGTCGCTCAGGATTTTTGCTTGACGACGAAGACGAGAGCCTGTTAGTTGATTATGGCGTTAAGTTCGCCAACCCGCCCAAATTTCCAGACCTTGTACCTATAAACGGTCTGCAGGGCGTAGCGATTACACATGCTCATCTTGATCACTCAGGTGGCGTACCAAACATTCTTAGACAGTCCGAAGATATTTCGTTATTCTGCACAAAACCAACTCGCGATCTCACGGCTCTCTTGATTCATGATATGTACAATATAAGCCGTGGGCGGCTGCCATTCGCAAGAAAGGATATAGCTCGGGTGAAAAAACAATGTCACCCACTTGGTTATGAATATACCTTGCCGATTGGACACCATTTTGAAATGACAATGTTCAACGCGGGTCATATTCCTGGCAGTTCGATGGTCTCTATTGGATACAATGGGAAGAGAATCCTGTTCACAGGAGACTTCAATCTCACTGCATCTCGTCTTACAATGGGTGCACGGGAAAATCTACCCGAGCATGATTACGTAGTGACCGAAAGCACCTATGCAACGAGAGTCAACCCTCGGCGAGAAGAAATCGAAGAGGCACTTATTGACAGTGTCATCAAAACGCTTGAACGAGGAGGCACAGTGCTTATTCCTGCTTTTGCTGTTGGAAGAAGTCAGGAGATCATGTGCATTCTCGAAGAGTATGGATTGCCCAACAAATATCCGATATACATTGATGGCATGGCCCGCAAGGTGAATGAGATATTCAGTAGACACTCCGAATATCTTGGTTCTCCACAGCTGTTCAAGCGGGCACTACAGCGAACCAGAGTAATCCGAAGCAATAATGATAGACGCCGCGCATCTAATGAAAATGGGGTCATTATCTCACCAGCCGGCATGTTAAAGGGTGGATCCAGTATGACCTACTTCCGTAAGTTGCATGACGATCCGAAGAATGCTATCATTCTCGTCTCATTCCAGATTCCAGGCACACCTGGTGCCGAGCTTCTTGAGAATAAGGAGGTTACACTTGGCGACAAGGTGTACAAGGTGAAAGCGGAATTGAAGTATCACCATCTCTCAAGCCACTCTGACTCTTATGGCCTGATGAACATGCTAGAAAGCATTCCTGGCGATCCCGAGTTCTACATCGTACATGGAGAACCTGAATCTGCTGAAGTTCTTGCCGAACAGCTTGAGATACGTGATAAGACAGCTCATGTTCCGCTCATGAACGATGTCGTCGAGGTCTAATGATAAAGGAAAAGGGGGCTAAAAACCCCTCTATTCCTATCCCAAATGGAACCTTATTGGTATAGTCTTTAGGTCGTGGTGATACATTATCTCTTTGCTGAACAAAGAATATGGTATTTGATTATCCATTTAATTCTCCCGTCATAGTTACAGAGGTGAAAAGCGAAATCGTAGAAATTCATCAATGTAACCACAATACCAATTACCAAGAGAACAGATCAAAAATCATACAAGAATGGTTCTACAACTGCTTTGAAAGGTTATCCACCGCAGTTGTATCCTCTATTGCCGACACCATTTGAGTGGGAAAATTAGATTTCTTCTGCACCAGGTCGAGCTTCAACGACTCTACAACGGACCTGTTCAAGAATTGCTTCAGCATCAGCAGCATTGGTTACTAGGGTGTAGAGATACCTGTCTGTGCGTAGTTTGAGCTTCACCTTGTCA
>WJIL01000046.1 GCA_014730275.1 Candidatus Lokiarchaeota archaeon
GAACAAGCTTGATGGTCTGAAAGAAGATGTATCGAAGCTTAGGGAGAGAATCGGTATTCTTGAAGACGAGCAAATCCCCCAGGCAGAAGAGCTGTATGAAGAGTCCAAAAAAGCAGCAGAGAACATCGAGGAGATAGGAGAGAAGCAACGGAAAGCTGCAAAGGCACTCAAGGTGGTAAATAGGATACGCCAGTTCTATCGCGAAGTCCAGAAGCCACTACGCCGACGGGATACCAGTAGGGCTTCTAGACACGCCACCGAGATATTCAAGACTCTGATCGGTTCTAACGAGTATGACCAAATCAGAATCGCCGATAATCACGATTTATTGATTTCACGTTTCGGTAGCTTCGAACCAATGCGGACGCTTTCAGGAGGAGAGCAGGTCTTGGCTGGACTTGCTGTACGCCTTGGATTTGCACGAGCCCTGGCTACGAGCGATCTCTTGATGCTTGATGAGCCGACAGCATACCTCGATGACCAGCGAAAGGCCGAACTTGTTGAGACACTTGACAATGTGACTCCTGCAAATCAGCTGCTCATAGTTACCCATGATGACGAGTTTCAGAGGGTGGCGCAGCGCGTCATTCACGTTGACAAGGACGAAAGCATGCTGGTATCAAGCATCTCCCATGAAGGATGATGTGGTCGCTTCCATTGATTTCGTCCCGTGAGTCACAATGCAGGGTCTTCAGTTATGAATTGGTGATTGCATGAGACTACAGAACGACAAAGTGGCAATGAGTGATACCGAGAAATTCTACTTCGTCTTGAGTGTGATTCTCGGCATTGCGGCAGCCTTTCTGACGTACGGACTCTCCATTCTTCTTGTCGCTCTGGCGTGGTATCTCCACTACAAATCTGAGAAGCGGCGCGAACGCAAAATGCGAGAGAAGGCCAGACAGATTCGAGCTCCTCTTCTGGAAGGCAAATCTAGGATTGCGGATTTACGTGGGTATGATCGCTATCTGCCCACGAAGAAAAAGCAGCTCTATCAGGAGCCCTTTCGAAAGGTCAAGAATCAACTTCGAAATCTGCCTACCGAGTATGAAGAGCTTTGGCAAGATATCAAGAAGGAAGCCAGTGAATGCTTGAGATTCCTATCAGACTACAACTCGACGTATTTCAAGAAGGAGCAAGAGAGACACCCGGAATTCTTCAGCGGTGAGAGGTTCCATGATGGCCAATCTTTCAACAAGAAACAGATCGAAGCTATCCTGACGAACGATTACAGTAACCTTGTCATTGCGGGGCCTGGCGCCGGGAAGACGCGGGTGTTGACCTCACGAGTCGCTTACTTCGTTCACTACAAAGACGTACCGCCGGAGAGAATCCTCGTCATTGCATTCAACAACAATGCTGTCGGTGAGGTTGAACAGCGGCTAAAAACTCGATTTGGGATTGAAGATGTGCAGGTGCGAACCTTCCATAGTCTGGGATTGAGTATACTGGCAACGTCAAGCAATTCGTCGCGGCGCCTGTCCATCGAATCTCAGCGCAACAATGTGATTCGAGGTATCATCGAAGAATTGCTCGAGCAAAGCGATGAGTACCGAACCAAGTATCTAACACACCTATCGCAGTGGGAAGAAGATGAAGACAGTGAATCCTCTGACGAAGAGGAAGAGAAGCGAATAGATGAAGAGTTTCGTTTGAAGGAAGGCGAATCATATTTTGCTATTGACGGAACTTTTGTGAAGAGCTTGGCTGAACGTGATATTGCGAACTTCTTCATCAAGCACGGAATCGATTACGAGTATGAGAAGCAGGTGGATTGGCACGACAAAAACGATCCAGAAAAGACCTATTGTCCTGACTTCTATCTGCCGAAACTTGATGTCTACCTGGAGCACTGGGCGGTTTCAGCCGATGGAAAGGCACCTCCATTCTTTGACGAAACCGAAGCGGAAGAGTACAAGACATCCATGGAGTGGAAGCGTTCGCAATACGAGAAGCATGGGAAAACCCTCTGGGAAACCAACCACACCATGTTTGCCGAAAACGAATTGGAGCAGCATCTGACGAAAAGGCTTTCCGACCGCGGGGTGAATCCAACGCCATTGACATATCGAGAGCTTCTGGCTGAGGTTGGACTGGACAAGAACGCATCAGATACTGTCCAGCAATCCATCCTGACAGCAATCAGAGCGGCCAAGGTTTACGGCCACACCCCCGCTTCGCTTGCTTCACGTATAGAGAACCTGAGCAAGAGTAAACGACAACGAAAAGAAGCAGAGTTCATTCTTGACTTGGTCTTGGAGGTGTTCAGCCGGTATGAGCAGTATCTGAAGGAAGAGGGCAAGATAGATTTCGATGATATGATCAACAAAGCTGTCCGACTGCTCGAAAACACGGACACAGCCGAAGAGCTGGACTTGGGCCCCTATGACCTGATTATGGTTGATGAGTTTCAGGATATCTCATATCCACGCCTGAAGCTACTGAAGGAACTGAAGGGACTGTTTGACGATTGCCGATTGTTCTGCGTTGGCGACGACTGGCAAGCGATCTACGGATTTGCTGGGTCTTCCGCTCATTACATGATTAAGTTTGACGAGTGGTTCCCAGATGCGGCACGCGTATTTCTGAACCAGAACTATAGGAACCCTCCCGAGGTGCTCGATTTTGGCTCCGAAGCCATAGAGGATTGTTCCGAGAAGATCTCAAAAACCCTGAAACCACGGAAGCCATCTGATGACGAAGACTCAGTTCCAGCTCTGCTCATCGAGCGCATTCAAGCAAGGAACGTATTTGGCTTCAGACGAAAGCAGAACCGGATTGCTTTTGACTCGATAAAGAAGCTCATTGACGAGGGGATACCGCCTCCGGAGATCCTTGTCCTCTCCCGGTTCAACTTCGGATACGCTGACCTGAGGGATGCCTGTACCGAAGCTGAGGATATCCCTGTTGAAATCAGAAGAGGCTCCGATACGCGTAGAGAGGGCGTGCGGTTCATGTCCATCCACAAGAGCAAAGGACTTGAAGCCGACTACGTGTTCCTCTTGAATGTGTATGAAGGGACGTTTGGCTTCCCGCCTGACATCACATCTGAGATGAATTTCGACATCATCAACCCTGACCTATCCAAAAGTATCGATGAGGAGCGCAGGCTGTTCTTTGTGGCTGTGACGCGGGCTCGGAAGCAATGTGTTGTGTTCACTCAGAAGGATGAAGTGTCCCAATTCCTGGTTGAAAATTCGATTTACAGCCACCACTATCCGAAGAGGATTGGGCGTCGATTCCACGGTCGTGTGGTCGGGCAGACCCAGAAGGCCTACAGGCTCCAAGCAGTCCTCAGCCCGAGCTGCGAGGTTGAGTTCTGGGCCCCGAAGAGTGTGACAAATATACAGGGACTCACTAATGACGACTCATTATCGCTCATCGAGATTGATAGGTGGTGGTATCGTGATGAGATGACGAAGAAATTCGAGGAGTTGTTTTGACCCTCTGTGAGGGCTAGTACCAGATCGATACTTGGTTTCTTGATGAATCTGTTCGTTTTCGTTGCATTGGTTCTCCTGCTACGCTTATTTTGCGTTTCGCCCTTTTGAGAGGACTTGAAATGCGCAAACGTTCCAGAATCCTGTGTGCGACCTTATAAAGGGGTGCGCCAAAACCCCTCCATCGAAAAATCGGATTTTCACCCCTCGGAGAGCCGCTCTACGAACGATTCTAAGCTCAAAAATGGCCGTTTTGTGTGCGAGCTTATAAAGGGGGGTCGGAAAACCCCTCCATCGAGAAGGTCTCCGGAAAGCGGAGTTATGAGGGTTCCGTTGGGCAAAATTCATATGTCAAAGGGGGCTGTTACAGAGCATAATCCGATAGAACCGGAATTGCAACTATCCGCCTTTCTGCTGAGGGGTAAGCTCTTTCTTCGGTTACAGAGCATAATCCGATAGAACCGGAATTGCAACCTCAGCTC
>WJIL01000047.1 GCA_014730275.1 Candidatus Lokiarchaeota archaeon
GCAAAAGATGAGGGCATGGAACTGTTCGAATTCTTGAGAAAACGGGTTCTAAGTCGAGAGGATGACTATTTGCAGCCTGTGCCCATGTCCAATGTTATCAACGGTGGAGAACATGCAGGGAATGATTTGGCTATACAGGAGTTCATGATTCTCCCTGTAGGCGCGGCAAATATCCAGGAAGCTGTTCGCTGCATCAGTGAGATATACCATGTTCTTGGAAAGCAGATGGTTTCGAAATACGGTAGCGTCGCGAAGAACATAGGAGATGAAGGCGGGTATTGCGGCTTTGGCCTGGAAGAGACAGAAGATGCCTTTGAGAACCTCATGACCGCAGTGGAAGAAGCTGGCTACTCACCTGGCAAGGAGGTAGTCTTCGGTATCGATGCGGCGGCAAGCGAATTCTACGAAGATGGCGTCTATCATATCGATGGCAAGGACTTGAATTCAGGGGAACTACTCGAGTTCTATCTGGATTTGGAGAAGACATATCCTATTCAAAGCGTCGAAGACCCGTTCAATGAAGACGCTTTTGATGATTTTGCAGCCTACACGAAAAAGACTGGCGTTCAAGTAGTTACAGATGATCTCACTGTATCGAATCCGGATATCGTGTCAGAAGCGATTGATATGGATGCAGGGAATTCGCTTCTCTTGAAGGTGAATCAAATCGGAACAGTCACGGAAGCTATGGAGGCAGCCCGATTAGCAAACGAAGCAGGATGGTCTGTAGTAGTGAGTCACCGGAGTGGCGAAACAGGTGATACATTCATCGCTGACTTGGCTGTAGCCCTGTCAACGGGTCAAATCAAAACCGGCGCACCAGCACGTAGTGATAGAGTTGAGAAGTATAATCGGCTTCTGGAAATCCATGATATTCTCGACGGAGAGTGTGGGTATCCTGGCTCTGATTTCAGAACGGCATGGAGGGAGTATCAGTAAATGACTGAGAAACGAACAGCAATGCTGGTTGTACTGGATGGCTTAACCGACAGACCACTTGTTGAGCTTGATGGCGGAACACCTCTTCAAGCAGCTGACACACCTTGCTTCGATCGTCTTGTTGCTGAGGGTCAGACTGGCCTAATGCACGTAATTGGCCCGGGTATAACACCCGGTAGTGACGCGGCGCATCTCGCCCTCTTTGGCTATGATCCTATGGATAACTATCCTGGACGCGGTCCTTTGGAAGCCCTGGGAGCTGGAATAGAATCAAAACCCGGTGACGTGGCATTCCGTTCCAACTTCGCCACAGTCGATTCGGATTTCAAAGTGGTTGATAGACGAGCAGGTCGTCAGTTTACAAAGGAAGAGCATAAGATTCTGAAGAAAGAACTGGATGGTCTGGAAATTGATGATGTGACGGTATCCTTTGTTCCAACTGTTCAACACAGAGGTGCCGTAGTTCTGAAAGGTGAGAACCTATCGGGGGACATCACGGATACAGATCCACATGAGGTCGGGGTGAAGATTCTTGAATCAAAGGCTAAGAACGAGGCTGCTGAAAAGACTGCAAAGGTCGTTAACAAGCTCGGCAGGATAGCACACGACCGATTCAAAAATCTGGAGCTCAATGAGAATCGAACAGAACAGGATTTACCTCCTGTTAACGCTCTGCTTCTGCGAGGGGCTGGCCAGCATGCTGAGATACCTACCATCAAAACGAAGTACGGTATACGTTCTGCGGCCTTGGCTGGTGGCGCGTTGTATATTGGTGCAGCAAAATACGTTGGGATGGAGTATTTCGATGTAGAGGGGCATATCGGAACCATTGAATCCAACTATGGGAACATCGCAAAACAAGCAATAGAGTGTGTAAACGACGGATACAGATACGTCTTTATTCATCTGAAAGCTACCGACAATGCGGCTCACGACGGAGATATAGAACGGAAGATTCTTGCCATCGAGAAAGCAGACAGAATGGTAGAACAGATTACGGAAGCAGTGGGTGATCAACTAGTTCTAGCGGTGACCGGAGATCATACAACTCCAATCAAAGTCAGAGATCATACATCAGATCCTGTTGCTCTTCTGTTATGGTCGGAATTTATTCGCTCTGACTCTGTTACCAGATACTCGGAATTTGATGCTGGTCGTGGGTCTCTGCATACAATTCTTGGTAGGAATCTTATGCCGATTCTACTTGGTTATGCAGGCTATATCGGAAAGATGGGTGCATAATCAAAAGTTGTTTGTTTCCATCGCGGCTTATGAATACTCTTAAGGTGACCGACTCTTTGAATTAATTGTCTGTCCGGAGCACTGCACTACATGAAACCCTCTCAGGAAATTGTAAAATCTAAATTCCGTCATATGTTTTCAGTCTCGAACAAACGCAAATTCGGTATCATTCTTACTTTTGTTCTGTTGTCTTTATCATTCTCGGCTGGGCTTCCCGTTCAAGCTTCAGAAGATGCGGAAGATGAACATGCAATCATCCCCGGACAAAATTCGAACAGCGAACTAGAGATATTTCAGAATCTCTCGTCCAGCTCGGTTGTTCCTACTGATGAACTTGATATTGTTCATGAGGAGGAGGCTTTCGATGGATACAATCTGCTGGTACTTCAACGAATGGAAGAAGAAACCCGGTATAAGGAACTCTATCTAGTTATAATGGATATGGAGGGCAGTGTAATTGCTGAAAAGAGACTTGGTGCAAACTTCTACTTAGCAGATTGTCCTGCTGAGTGGATAAATGCTACCGCGATATTGTATGGTACTCCTGAAGGAGCTGTTATCTGGGATTATTATAGAGACACTACTGTTGAGCTCGATTTTAGGGGACATCACGAATACGAGTATAATCACGTGAACGATACGATTTTCACCTTTGAATATGAGTTTGTAGAAATCGAAGGAGAAGAATATCTCTTTGATAGGATAGTGGAATACAATCTAACAGGTGATGTTGTCTGGACTTTGGATACCACTGATTTTGTATCGCCTACGCAGGGATGCCCTTTCAACGACACCTTCTATCAGAGACCCGATATAACCCATTCAAATACAGTATTCTTCGATGAAGACTACAATGTAATCTATTACAATGCCCGTAATCTAAATACTTTCTATGAGATTGATCATTCAAATGCAGAGATTCTTTGGGCGGTTGGAGAGTACGGCAATTTCACTTTGTACAATCAAAGCGGTGTAGAACGCGAAGCACTCTTCTATCACGCTCATGCTGTTGAAAAAATCGATACTAACAGATTCATCATCTTTGACAACGACTATCATGACCCGGAAGACCCCCTTACCAAGCAATCACGAATCCTAGAAATTGCGGTGGACGAAGATGCTGAAACTGCAACGGTTGTTTGGTCTTGGGAACCTTCCATCGAGTACTGGTCACGAATATGGGGCGATGCTGATAGACTTCCAAACGGAAATAGTCTCGGGGTTTTTGGAACGAGAGGTCATCCCTATAGTTCAGCTAGTGCGCGACTGGTAGAAGTGGACGAAGAGGGCAACATTGTATGGAAGATTGACTTCCCGCAAGGGGCGGGATACAGCTACGGAGTCTATAGGATAGAACGATTCCGTTTTGCTCCCAGTATTGATTATCCAGATACTGTGAGATTCACAGCGGACGACAATATAACTATTGATTTGAAAGCCTGCTACAACTTTAAACCCAAACGTCATGTTATGGGAACCTACGAAGTCTACGTCGATGGTAATCTTTGGTCATCTGGTAGCATCACTTATGATAGATATTGGCGGTATCGTGGACAGATCATTAAACTTGGAGAATTGGCTCCAGATAGCTACAACCTTACTCTATCAATAAGTGATGAGGCTGGTCATAACACAACAAAAGCAGTGGAGCTGATCATATCCTCCTCGTCAATAAACCAGTTCGTTATACCTGTTATCGCATTGGCTTGCATAATCGGTATTTTGAGTTTGGTCGTTGCTGTTTACAAAGGCGATTACTTCGCAAGACATATTGACAAAGGGAGCTGAGAGACGCAGGCCACAGTACTCGATTGAGATTCCTTTTTGGTTTACGGAGCTGCTTCTTAGATCGAATATTAAGCTTCTAGGCCTTTTCTCTGGACCCCTCGTTTACCGATACATCGATATTCGAAACCAGCTTCTTTCACCTTGTCAACATTGAATACATTTCTTCCGTCTACCAGAACCGGTGTTTTCATGACGGATTTGATTTTCTCTAAGTCAATGTCATAGTACATGTCATGCTTTGTTACTAGTGCTAGACAATCGGCTCCTTCAGCCGCTTCCATTAGATTCCGTTCAATTTCGTGTGGGCCGAATTCCCATTTTCTAACGTATGGGTCATGAAGCCGTACTTTGGCACCTCTCGATTCCAATGCTGAAACCAAATCTGCGGCTGGAGTGTTCCTTGTGTCATCAGAATTTTCAAGATATGATACTCCAAGGATTGTCACTTTTGCATCATGAATCGAAACATCTTGGGCCTGCAAGCCATTCTCCACCAAATCTGACATGTGAAGTGGCATACCGTCGTTGATTCTCCGTGATAGTGATATGAACTCAGGCTCAACTTTCCAACTGCCATACTCATAGAGGCCATATCTGAGGAGCCACGGATCCTTTGGAAGACAGTGACCGCCTACCCCTGCGCCGGGAATGTGCATATGCCTATCGTCTCGAGCGTTGATGAGATCTATTATGTCATAGATGTCCACTCCGAGACTTTCACAAACTAGAGCCATCTCATTGGCAAATGCAATATTGACATCTCTGTACGCGTTCTCTATTGTCTTTGCCAATTCAGCGCTCAGTGTATCCGTCGTGTAGATTTTTTCATTCACAATCTTAGAATAGAGCTCGACAGCTCTTTTGGTACTCTTCTCTGTGATTCCACCAACCACACGAGGCATGTCTGTAATATATTCCAGTAGTTTGCCGGGCATCACACGTTCATATGAAAATGCCAAATCGAAGTCTGTTCCTCCTTTGAGCCCTGATTCCTTTTCAATTATGCTTTGTACAACGTTCTGGGTTGTCCCAGGGGCGACTGTAGATTCGACAACAACCATAGCACCTTTCTTGATATGCTTGCCAATTTTTTCACTTACCTGTCTAAGCGAGTCATATCGTGGCATGTTCTGTGCATCTGTGGGAGTTTGTACATCAATGAGAATAACATCGGCATCAGCCAATACGCTAACATCTGAAGTGACATGAAATGTTCCTTTCTCAACAACCTTCGCAATGAGTTCTTCCAGACCTGGTTCAACACCTTCAAACGGGGATTTACCGCTGTTCAATACGTCGATTTTCCAACCCGATCTTTCAGACCTTCTCTGAAGACCTGTTACTTCCATCCCGTCAACGTCAGCCAATAGTGCAGCACACGGGATTCCAACATAGCCCATTCCAATTACAACGACTTTGGTTGTCATCTATTGCACATTCCTGCCAGATTTCAAACCCAGCAAGTTATTCGTTGAATCGCCTCAACGGAGCAGCCTGAAAAACATTACTCTACCGACTGCAATGGGAAATACCGAAACCATAAAGTAGCTAGTACTTGAGAATCAGATGTACCGGCAATTAGCATTATCAGTGAAATCAGGTGATGCTATTCTAATCTATCTCATCACTCCCGCAGAATTTCACAGGGGATTTAGAATAATGAAACAGCGGAAGCCATTCACACTACTTGCGTTTCTTCTTATGGCCAGCATCCTGATTTCAGGAATTGCAGTTGACCCCCATCAGAATCTCCAATCACGCAATATTGTATCGAGAGATATGTCTATGACTGGTGGAGAAAAGAGCTTGTTGAACTCAGATGCTAGAATCTCTGCCGAAGATGGAGAATCATTATACTCAAGTGCCAGCACCGAATTGATATCCAAGCCGGGTTATTTTGACGGGTATAATTTGTTTGTGCTTGGCCGTGGTCACAAAACCGAGGGTTACTGGAACTACTCACTGGTCATTGTAGACATGCAGGGCAACCTCGTACGAGAAAAACCGTTCGATGAATCTATGGCATTAGCGAATGCTCCTGCCGAGTTCATAAACTCAACAACAATCCTTCATGGTTCCCCCGATGGTGCGGCACTATGGAATATCTATACAAATGAAACACAGTATCTGGGCTTCTCAGGACATCACGAGTACGAGTACAATCCCAATGATGAGACATACTTCACTTTCACTTCCTATGAAATCACCATCGATAGCGAAGATTATCTCTTTGACAAGATAGTTGAATATGATGAGAATGCAGAGGTAGTGTGGGAATTGGACACTAGATCTTTTGTTTCTCACAATCAATGGTGTCCCTTTGGCGATACGAAACACGGCAGTGCAGATATCACCCATTCAAACACAATATACTACGATCCTGCCGAGGATGCGATATACTATCTTTCACGGAATGTGAATACATTCTACAAAATAGATCACGCAACAGGTGAGGTCTTGTGGAGTGTTGGTGAATATGGTGAGTTCACTCAATATGATTTGGATGGATACGAAAAAGAAAGTCTCTTTTATCATGCCCATGCTGTTGAACCTCTAGGAAACAATACTTACATCATCTTTGATAATGATGAGCACAATCAGGATACCCCTCTAAGCCAGAATTCCCGTATCATAGAAGTATCATTGAATCACAGCACTAAGACTGCAAATGAGACATGGGTTTGGAAAGCACCGTCTTCCTATTGGTGTATCAGATGGGGAGATGCTGATAAGCTTGCCAACGGAAATCGGTTAGGCACCTTTGGAACCGAGTTTCATCCCTCGACGGACTTAGGTGCTCGACTTACTGAAGTGAATGGAAACGGTGAAATTGTTTGGGAGCTCAACTTCGAGAATTCTGACGAGTACCATTATGGTGTCTATAGGATGGAACGGTTTCGATACGAACCTACAGTGAGCTCACCTCCAGATGCGCATTTCCTCCCTTCTGAAGAGGTTGAACTTGATTGGCAATCCTGGTACAACTATCGCCCCAAACACGACGTTACTGGAACCTATGAACTCTATCTTAATGAATCCTTGATTCAAGACGGATTCTTTTCATTTGATTCCTATTGGCGCCCCGCTAATCTAAGCTTCAACTTGGGTTCGCGTGAGTTAGGGAATTACAACTTCACATTGGAAGTATCTGATGAAGCAGGGCACACAACATCGGATTCTGTAAATGTTACTGTTGCTTCTTTCTTCATTGACCGACGGGGTCCTACTGAAATTGAAATCGGTCAAGAGGAAACAGTTCTTAGATGGTTCGGAGGTGCGGAAGATCCGCTAAACTGCAATATATCTCTGAACGAGAGTCTATTCAGAAGTTTCGAATGGAATGGTTCAGATATCGAGATGGACCTTGCAGATTTAGGACTTGGCTCTTATGAAGTCGAGTTCGTATTGTTCAACGCCACTCACACTCTCTATGAGAATACCTTCTGGCTTCACATTTATCCAAATCAGGCTCCAATGATACTATCACAACCTGAGAACATTTCGATCGGATGGAACGAGAGCCTCACCCTATCTTGGACTTTCTTCGATCATATGCCAGATAGCTGGAATCTAATGCTGAACGGAACCACCTATCTTTCAGAGGACTGGAGCACCCAATGGTATACCTTGAATTGGAGCATACCTACACTAGATGAGGCCTCTTACGAGGTGCGCTTGGAACTCCAAGATCAAATTGGCCATACAGCAACTGAATTTATGATTCTAACTGTAATTCCTCCGAGTCCACCTGTCATATCCGATTGGCCTACACAGGAAGTGGTCGAATGGGGGGCGGCCGGTACCGAGTTTTCCTGGGAGGCTCACGGAGCAGATAAATGGCAATTCTGGAGAAATGGCTCATTGATTGAGAGTGGAGATTTCAGTGAAAGCCATATTGTTACCCATGTGATATATGATTGGCAACAACAGAGATGGCGTCCAGGAATCTACAATATCACTCTCTCTGTTACATCCGCGGATGATAAGACTGTTACAAGATCCGATTTAGTCCAGATAGTATTGGATCCAGGTGACCCTTATGCAGATGCTACTGTTCCGGAGCGCTCATCATGGGCATCGCAGATGGAAAATGCAATCGGAGCTCCTGATGGTGACTTTGCTTTGATTTACTTGGACTACGGAAACGGTTTCTTAACCCTCGATATGGGAGAAGGTGAAGAAATAGTCAACGAAGCAGGGTCTGACTTCACAGTTTTTGCTGAAGGTGCAGAATACAGAGTATCTGTTTCGAACAATCTTGAGTCTTCATTCAAGGATCTTGGTATCATGAATGGAACACAGCAGATTGATTTGGAAAATGTCAGTTTGGATTTCGCAAGATATGTAATGATATCGTACTGGGACGGTACCGAAGTGCGGTTAGACGCCATTGTTGCTTCCCACCATAGCATCCCTACTGGTGATAATCAGCCTCCAGCTGTACAGGGTCCCGCCAACTTCTCTGTATTATCTCATGAACAGCCAATAACTCTGACTTGGAACGCAACAGATGAGACTCCTTGGGATTATACGATTCTCGTTAACGGAGATGTCTACGCGGAGAGTGAATGGTATGGAAATAACATCTTCTTCGAATTTAAATGGAATAAAACTGGACCAGTTGAAGTTGTCCTGAATGTGTCAGACGCCTTTTACAATACGGCTGAAGATCATGTGTTGATTCAGATTGAACCCTCACTTTTTGGTATGAACAGAAACTTGGTTCTTGGTCTGATTACCGCATCCATAGCAATTCCGGTTGTTATCGTGTTGTTTTGGAAGAGAACCATTATCGCAGAACAACTTAACAAATTCAGAACCTGAGATTACGAGGTCTATTCAGTATCAACGATTTGTTCAAGTTTTCGAACTGTATGATTAACAAAATCTGCGTCTTCAATAGAGAGGGTTATCGCATTCTGAGGACAGACTTCAACACATCTACCACATCCCCGACAATCATCACTGATTAC
>WJIL01000048.1 GCA_014730275.1 Candidatus Lokiarchaeota archaeon
CACGAAAAGCTGCAACACCCGGTCTAGTAATCTCGTCTCCTCTTCTGTCTGAGCTTCTTCAGGAGATAGTTTCATTTTTCACAACAAATCTCTCCAGATAGAAATCTATGAACGCAAATAATACATCAGCTGGAAGTTGTGTAGCCTACAAACTAACCAACAAATATCAAATGTAGTAATATTTATAGCATATAACAACATAAAATAACTGGAGGTTTAACCTTTATAGGTTGGGTTTCGTGTTTCAACAAAGGGAACATGTAATGCCTTAATAAAAAAAGAGGTTTTCTTATGAATAAATCTAAGTCAATACTATTAGTGTTTGTGGTTCTCCTGATAATAGGGGCTCTGTAAAATAATTCACCTTGCAGTACACTCTAGGAAGTTCACCTGTTGGATGTTGTGCAGAAGGACTTTGATCAGCAGCTCTCGTCGCCGCTCTTTGTAGCCCCGTGAGCTCAAACTTCCACTGAACCGTACTTTCAGCATGCTGAACACGGTTTCCGCAAGGCTTCGCTGACCGTACTGATGCGTTCGCTTCCACTTATCCGGGTTAGCTCTGTACTCCCGCAGCAACTGCCCGTATCCTCTGTGGCCCCGGGATCGAGCTCGCAGGTTCCGTTTGGGTTCGATAGCCGGGTAGGCACCCAGCTCGGTTACGAACTGAGCGTTCTTCTTGGAGATGTAGGCCTTGTCACCGTAGACCGTTGCAAGATGGCTAGCTGGTACCCGTCGCAACAGGGAAACCAGGTGTTTGGCATCTCCCCCGGGTCGAGCTCGAACCCTGGCGGCGTGAACGAGCAAGCTCTCGGTGTCCACGGCCGCGTGAAGGGCATGGAACCGTCGTTTCCGCGTCTTCTTGAACCGCACCGATAACCACTCACCACCGGTCGCATGGGAGAAGCCAGTGGCGTCCACCGCGACCCATCTGGGTGGAGGTTGCTTCCGGGCAACGACCTCGTACAGTCGGTGGAGGAGCCGGGTATCCAATCGTTTGAGAGCTCCGTTGAGGAGGGTGTGGCTGGGTGGGCGTTGAAGACCCAGTCGGACAAGCAGCTCTGGTTGAAGGGCAAGCCAAGCCACGAAATCACGATACCCCAGTCTGGCATCAAACTTGAGCCCGAGGAGGACGAACAGCACCGGGAGAGGGAATTCCACCGGTCGACCACGGTGAGACCGGACATCCGGAATGGTATTGCAAAGGCTCATAAGCTCTTGAAGGAGATAGTAAAAACGGCGAGCTTTGGCCGCGTTGTATGACCTATCGTAAGCCATAAATCATATGCCGTGGGCGACTCGCCTCTTAATCCTTGTATTATTTTACAGAGCCGATAATAGGACCACAAATTTATGTGTCATTTGCAGCCAAATACAAACCAACTCCACCTCCCAAGGCACGGGGCTGGAACTCCGAAATCATGAATGATACTTCGACATGGAACTGGACCGATACGCCTGAACCGACAGTCTCTGGTGATGGGTGGTATAAAGGAAGCATCGCATATTGGTATATATTCCCCCCTACAAGCACATATCTATCGGTAGAAATCAAGACTCCTAACGGTTTATGTGGTTCCGGTGAATTCTACTATGTATTGCTTTCATGTTTTGATGATGCAGGGAGCTACAATCAAATCGGTTTCTCAGCAGACCACGGTCATTGGGGTCTCACTTGGTGTTGGACTGAACATGACGAATCGGGATGGATAGACACGTACCACTACGATCCAAGTGCAATCATATTAGATCAGGATACAAACTACCACTTTGAAATGTCTCTGGACAATGGTTATCTCACCTACCGTCTACGTGTTGGTGGATGGATCGAATGGAGCAAGACAGTATACACCAAGGGAGACTACTTTATCCTTAATAGGTATGCTCAGGTAGGGTGGCATACCTACATGTGCTTTACCAACTACGAAGAGGTTTACGACACTGATGGGCAAACCCCGGATTTCAACTTCAAATTTCAGAACACCCAGACTGCGAATGGCTACTGGGACAACTGGATTGAACTCAGTCAGGGAGCACCAGCAGGTGTGGATGTCACTATTAGTACAACTCAACATTATGTCTATGTGTCCAACCCGGATGCATAAAAGAGTCAACAACCCCTAATGAGAAAATCGGCTCTGCGGACGTGTCAATGAACGGCTTCACTCGTAAGTAAGTTCGAAGTTGGCATGTCTCTCTTTTCCTCTTTTCAAAAACGATACAACAAGCGAATTTGCCTTCTTAAAATCAAATCATTTTAATGAATAGCAACTTAATTCTTCAACCAAGGTTCATCTGTTGTATTGGGACCTACAACACGCATCATGATGTATCCCGCAACAAGCGTGGCGAATGTAGGTCCGGTGTAGGATATAGATCGCAAACTTATTCTTATATCCCCGAGAAATGCTGGAAGCGCCGAAACGAATACAGGCAATTGACTGAGGAGCCATGCAGCAAAGGTCTTGAGTTTTGTCGTATGTCCCCTGCAATACTCTATTACTTGTAGAACGAATATGAGTTGGAAAATTACTGTGAAGACTGAGAATGCTATTCCTTCACTGCGGATTGGTTGAAGCTGCAATGATTCTTGCGTAACCCGAAGCGACCAAAAGACAGTACCAGAATACAGCCTCATGGCGAGCTCGGAAGTAGATGGTTCGGTGTAAATCATGATTCTCAATGAATCAGGCACCAACAATCCAACAAGAAACAATACGATACCTGCTTGGATAGGGGACAAGATTCTTCTCGACCCAGAGTCTTGCTGCTCACCCAAATGGCCTTGATACTTCCTATAGATTACAGTGACAATTCCTGTGATACACACCGCTGAAACAAGGGGGATTATGAAATCCGCTAAGCCATTTGGGCTAGGTACTGTCCTAGATGGGATAATTGAAAATGTCATAACTTCCGAGAACAATCCCGGCCCCGATGCGTTCTGAGCTCTGACACGCCAGTACCACCTTCCATGTGCGAGGTCAGTGGTCGGGATGTAAGATGTGCTCTCTAAGTCGTCTATTTCGGTTAGATTGGATGAGGAGAAACTAGTATTCAGGTCTAGTTGCAGAGTGTAGCTTGAAGCACCAGCGCTCTCACTCCACTCGAATTCTGGTCGCTTGTTCTCTGTATATGAACCGTTCGTAGGTGAAAGAGGGGTAGGTGCCTCAGGCACATCCGATATCACACACTCAGATTGATGATTGTTTCTTGCCATCTGAACAGGCTCACATTGTACAAGTGAGGTGATAACAACAAGCATCATGGTGGAAACTACAAAGAGGCAAATGAATTTGATTCTCTTTCGAATATGCTTCATTCCCTGTTCCACGACCTTACGAAACCAAGAATACGAATATTAACTTTGCGAGCAATATGGGGAACTTCGCTAATATGTATGTCTTCAATGGGCGTTCTTTTGATGATATGAGTAACCAGCCGGTATAAACAAGTGGGGGATTTTAGAAAAAACAGAGGGCATTGAGAAAGAAGGGAATCTAGCGATGACCAATTGCGCCAAGTGCCCGGGTCGATTGAGAAAAGTTGTTGAGAATGGATCCAAGCATATTGTTACATTGATAGCAGGCATCCAAGGGAAACACCATTTCCTCAGAAGCCCTAGCCGAACCTTCGGTATAGAACCCGCCCCACTCTTCATGAGTACTCGGCCATATGAGATCCACAGAGGTTCTCATTCCATCGTAAATGATCAAGGCATTTACTGCACTTAGTATAGACCCAACAATGCCTGCTCTTCTGACCTTGTTCAATGTTTCATAATCCACTACCAACTACCTCCTGTAGCTGGTATCCCATTCTCGTTTATGTTTCTATCCATAATTCTTCACCTTGTAGTTCTGTTATGCTATTAGCCTCCTAGGACGATATGCAATAAGACAGGAGTAACCCCGTGTTCAGGGCCTGCATCGCCACTTGCATAACTGTCGCCGATAAACCTGCTTTCTGTAGGTAGCCCATGTCCTTCAGCTTCGCGCCAAGTGGGAGCTTTTCTGATAGGGCTGCGCCGGCCAGTGTGGTCGCTGTCATGAGCCCGAAGAACAGGTACTTACCGTTGGTTTCCAAGAAATCACTCAATGGTCCGGCAAGTGCCCACGCACCCTTGGCACTGGCAAAGGTGGTCGTACCGGCCTGCCCGGCTGTACTTGCACCTATCGACGTGAAACTACCAAAGCCGAGTGATATGGCTTCCGCGAAGATCTCCTGCAGGAGCAGGTCCGTTCCCTTATCCGATACGAAATGCATCAGGCTGAAACTATCGATGAACTCTTCGTCAACCCGAGGAACCTCATCTCGGTCTTTGTTATCATGTCAAAGATGGATTTCTATATGGTCGACTGCATGATCATATCCAGCCCCCAGATAGCGGTAGCACCACCTGTGACCACGCCGGCCACGAACATTCCAAATCTTGGTAACCAAGTCATACTGGAGTTTGTTCAAGAATGCGTAGTACAATTCACCATCTCCAAATTCACACTGATTTAAAATGCATACAATCCTTAATAGTAGAACAAGAATGTCTAGTATGAACTGTGATGGCTAACTCGCATAATACATCAGGCGTAAATTTTCATCCCAACAAGCTTGCTACTTTCCAGCATGATGATAGTGTATTCTCCGCTGAATGGAATACCAAGGGCACGAAATTTGCCACATCTTCGCATGATGGAAGGGCTGTCATTTGGGATGTCAAGACTAGCGAAAGGCTTGCTACATTCTCCCACGAGGGAGGATTCTACAAGGTCGCTTGGAGCCCCAATGGAACTAGGTTGGCTGGTATTACTAGCGGCTTAGATGATACCGTACTTGTTTGGAATGTTGATTCTCTAGAAGAAATTGCCGCTCTAGAACATGACTGGGCAGTTGACTCATTAGCATGGAATCCAATGTGCACCTGTCTTGCTACAATGGCTCAGAATTCTGTTCATATCTGGGATATCAAGGAAAGAGTGAAGCTTGAGACGTTACAGCACAGAACCCGAACAGAATTCATAGCTTGGAATCCCGAAGGTGACAAACTCGCTACTGCAAGTTCATATGGTATCGCTCGAATTTGGAACCCAGAAACTGGGGAACAGTTGAAGGAATACAAACATGATGAGGAAGTATACTGTATTCAGTGGCACCCTGATGGTACCAAGCTCGCTACTGCATCCGAGGATGGGACTATTGCAGTCTGGGATGTGCAGACCGGAAAAAAGCTGAATGTATTCGAACCCGATGGACGACCGTGGTTCATAGC
>WJIL01000049.1 GCA_014730275.1 Candidatus Lokiarchaeota archaeon
AATCAGCGAGTGGGAAGAAATTGGCATGCACAGACAAATCAGCGGATTTCTCATCCAACTCTTCATCACTCTGCTGATTGTGATCCCTCGTGTCGTTCTAAGCATCATGATCTACCCTCGCTTCATCATGCCCTTTCCTCAGGCAAGTGGATGGTTCAGCTTCAGCGTGAATCTCTTTCAAGGGCTTTTTATTCTCTTCGATGTTGGCACCTCGGTCGCGCTTGCTAAATACTTCGCGGAATATCGTGTTGACAAACCCCAAGAAGCGGTCAAATACGCCCAGATTTTCGTCTGGTTCCAGCTTCTCACAGGCATGGTGCAGATAACGGGTGTTGCCTTCCTCGGATCGATACTATTCCCGCATACGTACTTGGCACACCTTTCGTATGTGTTCATTGCACACTCGCTCTTCCAATTCCCGGGCTTCACCCTGCTCTTTATTCATGTATTCCGCGGAATGAACCGTATCGATTTACAGCAGATTATCAACATCCTATATTGGGCTGTATTCAACATAGCAGCTCCATACATCATGATTCTTGTATTTCGCTGGTGGGGCGCCCAAAATCCAATATTCGGTCAGGCTCTTGGAGGAGCTATTGGCCAAGCTGTTGGTATGTACTTCAATGAGTGGCTGACTTTCGGTGTGTCGGTATATCTGTTCAAACGGTTGGGATTCAATGTTGGAACGCTATTCAGAGTAGACTTCGATATGAAGCAGATAAAGAAGGCTCTACGATTTGGGGCCAAGTGGACAGTAGGTGCGGCCGCAGTACCGATTGTCTGGTTTGTGCAGATGGTCGTTGTTAGCACGAATCTCCTGAACTGGTCTGCGTTGCAAGGTCAATTCCAACTGGCTTGGGACTTGGCCATTCTCGTTAGTGTTGTGGGCCTTTTCATGGAAAGCATGCTCGGAGGAATTTCAGAAGCCTATTCACATGCAAAAGAGAAACTAACAGAATTGTATACTGCGCAGGCATTGCGGTGGGGTGCCTTCTTCGTATTCTGGCTCATCTCTGGCCTGGCAGCAGTTGGTGCTAGGGCTATTCTTGGAGCTGCAGGCGAAGCATGGGCATATGCCGCTGTCCTCTTGCAGTTCTTCCTTGTCTTTCAATTGATGGGTTTCTGGTCATGGCTGGGGGACTGGGTATTTGCGGCTGCGGAACGAACAGATCTGGCGGCTGGAGTATGGATTCTTGAACAGTCGATCAGAGCGGTAGGAATGGTCTTCTTCGTAGTCTATGAGCCGGTGGTTCTGGGTGTCTACCTCGGCGGAATGCCAGGTATCATAACCGCCTACAGTATTGCCCTCTTTATCAAAAACATAGCAGTTTGGACACTGATACGGCGGAAGATTACAGCGCCAAAGCTATATGTATGGCAAAGCTACGTGGGCCCTGCTCTGGCTGCACTGGCGAACTACTTCGTACTTGAGATTCTCAGTCAGATGTTCTGGGGCGGTGTAGACGACCTCATTACTTCCGCGATATTGTTCTTCATTGCGACACTGCCTTCTCTATACTTCTACTCGTTCGTGAGTGGTCTCACAGGGGCATGGGATGAGAATACGCTTGCAGAATTTGGGAAATCAGCCAACATGGTGAAAGTAGCTGGTATTGGATGGTTGGCTAGGCGGTTCTACGGAGCAGTGGCAGCCGGTGCGAAAATCTCACCATTGCATGACAACTTCCCCATTGATGTATATGAACCTGCAATGGAAGAAGCACAGTCTCTGACTCAAGAGAAGAAGAAACTCGAAATCTGATGATGTGTTTCTTTGAGTAACGTGCTCAGATAGATAGTGTCGGATTTCAGAGTACACATAGAATTTGAATCTGAAAATGAGAGTAGAACTAGGATAGGTAACTACATTTCCATATCAGCTAACTGCTCTTCCTGCGCAGCAGCCATGGCTTCAGCTTCTGCACGGGCTTGGTCAATCTTGATCAAGCGAACTAGATACCCTGCTATTCTGTTCCTCACTCGCTTGGTCTTGGCATCTGAATATTGTTCCACTAACCGTTTATTGGTTTCAAAATCAGTTGTAAATTCTTCTGGGTAATATCTGAGCAGTTTTCTTGCTGCTGTCTTGATGTAATTCGGTCTAATCGAGCCCATGAATCATTCACCTGATTTGTTGAAACTATGTTCAGGCCCTAGATTGTGTTTATAAAGCATATGGTGTCAACGGCTTTGTAGGATGGCCCTAGCTGATGAACTACGAGACGCTTTCGAATGCCTATTTGGAAATCGAGTCCACAAATGGTCTTCTTGACAAGATAGCGACTTTTGCTAATGTGTTGAAGCGTGCAAATCCAGAGGAGATCGGCAAGGTAGTCGCATTAACAGGGGGGAAGCTCCATCCTGATTGGAAGGGTGAACCCGAAATTGGTATTGCAGAGAAGATGACAATCCAAGTTGTCGCAGCTGCAGCATCGGTTCCGGAATCAAAAGTTGAGGAGGGACTACGCGAGCACGGGGATATCGGTCTCATTGCAGAAGAGTTGCTTTCCCAGAGTGCGCAGTCTACACTCGTCATGCGCGATGTTACGGTTGATTTGGTCTACAACACACTTGATGAAGTCTCTAGGATATCCGGGAAAGGCAGCACTCGTGAGAAGATTTCATCGCTGGTTGGCATCCTTAGCAATGCGTCGCCTCTTGAGGCTCGATATGTTTTGCGGACAGTAACCGGTGATTTGCGTTTGGGACTCGGTGATATGAGTATACTAGATGCTCTCTCTCAAGCTTTTACAGGCACTCGCGAAGCCAGGGAAACATTGGAACGGGCTTACAACTTCAGCAGCGATCTGGCATATGTCGCAGAGCTTCTTGCCCGTGACGGGCTTAAGGCCGTTTCTTCAATTCAACCCAAGGTTGGTGTCCCTATCAGGATGATGGCCGCCAAGAAACTATCTTCATCCCGCGAGATCTTGGAGAAAGTAGACGGAGCTGCGCTTGTCGAGTTCAAATATGATGGCGAGAGGATTCAAGTCCACAAAAATGGAGAATCCGTCACGCTTTACTCTAGACGGCAGGAAGATATTACCCCTCAATACCCTGATGTTGTTGAAATGGTTTCTGAGAATGTACTTGCCAAGCAGTGCATCTTAGAGGGTGAATGCGTTGCCATTGACAGTGACACTGGTCGTGCTTTGCCCTTCCAGACCTTGATGCGTCGTCGTCGGAAGGAGAACATAGACGAGTATCGAGAGGAAATACCTGTGGCGATGTACTTCTTCGATGTGCTTTATGTTGATGGTCGAAATCTAACAGATTTACCAATGCTTGAGCGTCGGGAAGCCTTGAAGGATGTAATCAATGAGAATGAGACGGTTTCTCTAACCAAAGCGAAGGAAATCGATAATGCGGATACCCTTGATCAAATGTTTCAGGACGCTCTTGACACAGGAAATGAGGGTTTGATAGCCAAAGCTATCCATGAACAGTCCGTGTATCAACCGGGTGCCCGAAGTTGGTTATGGATCAAGTTGAAGGCATCATATACGGAAGGAATGAGTGATTCCGTTGATCTCGTAGTTGTCGGGGCACTGCATGGCCGTGGAAAACGGACCGGCCTATACGGGGCTATTCTGGCATCAGCGTTTGATGAACAAACCGGTGAATTCCCAACGGTCTGTAAAATTGGAACTGGCTTTACAGATGAGATGCTTACGGAGTTCAAACAACGGTTAGAGGAGCACATTATTTCAAAGCATGATCCCCGTGTGAAATCGGATATAGAAGCTGATGTATGGATAGAACCCGCTCTGGTCATCGAGGTGCTCGGCGATGAAGTCACGTTGAGCCCCACCCATCTTGCGGGAAAGAACAGACTAGATGATGGTGGACTTGCTATTCGCTTTCCTAGGTTTACAGGACGCTGGAGGGATGACAAGGGGCCAAAGGATGCTACAACTGTTGGTGAGTTGATTGATATGTATGAGATTCAAAGCAGAATCTAACTCGAGAGAAAACAAAACTTGCGATTCTGAGTTCCTCATAACGACAGTTTTACATATGGAATGTCTCGTTCTGCAAACAAGACCTGGAGGTCAAAACGTGCACACCATACGTGTCAGCGACCCAAAAATGCACTTCAGCTCTGCACATTTCGTTGAAGACAGAGAGGGTTGTGAACGACTGCACGGTCATAATTATTATGTTGAAGTCGAGCTTTCGGGTCAACTCGAAGAACATGGTATGGTGGCAGATTTTAGGACCGTGAAACGAAGAATAGTGGAGATTTGTGGGGAGCTTGACCACAAAGTCTTGTTGCCTGGCAAATCGAAATCAATACATCTGACAAACAAAGAGGATTCAATTGAAATAAGTGTGGGCCAGAAACACTACTCTATTCCTGCTAGTGACTGTGTTGTTCTGCCGATTATGGCAACTACCGCAGAGCTTCTTGCTAAACTGATTCTTCAACGATCCGGGTTGTCAGATGAATTCGAAGAAGCAAAGATTTGTGTCGCTGAATCCCGATTCAGTTTTGGCTGCCACGAGACTTGATTTACAAAGACGAACGTGATAACATGGTTTTTGACACGCAAAATGAGAAACCCCGACACCGCATTCAGCTAAACAAGGTTGGCATAAAGAATCTCAAGACTTTCCTGATAACTGAACGTAGTGGTCTCCGCCATCATATCATACCAACAGTTGAAATGACAATTGATTTGCCAGCCGATCTAAAAGGCGTTCATATGTCACGTTTTGTCGAGTCTATGACCGAAGTACTGAGTGACGAATTCTCTGTGTATAAATCAGTTGAGGATCTGCAGATTCATATTCTTGAGGCATTGCAGGAGAAACATCATTTCAGCCGAGGAGAAGTCATTTTCGAATTCGAGTTTGGCTATTCTAGCAAGACACCAGTTTCGAAGAAACGAACCTGGGAGGTTTGTGATGTTACAGCAAAGACTGTTATGGAAGTAGACAAACCAGTATGGCACGATATTGCTGTGAAGGTAACTGGGAATACTGTGTGTCCCCATTGTATGGCAAACAATGATGGGCTAACACATATGCAACGAGCATGTGGGACTCTACGAGTCGCGGGAGTTACCGAGGAAATACCCACGTTCGGTTCGATGATAGATATAATCGAGAACTCCTTCTCAAGCAAAACATATTCGCTTCTCAAGCTGGAAGACGAAAAATACGTTACCAAGCAGATGCATGATAACCCACTCTTTGTCGAAGATGTCTGTCGGAATATCCTACAGGGTGCTAAGGAAGCCTATCAGGATGCGAATCTCGAAGTCTCTGCAGAGGCAAGATCCTTGGAAAGCATCCATAAACATGATGTCATTGCACGTGGCAAACTTGTGATAAACGGTGATGGCGAAGCTTAGTCATGCTTCATCATAAATCGAGCAGAATCTCTTTCTCGTTTTCATAATGGTCATCAAGGTAGCAGACCCTCTCTCCCCCCACTTTCTGGTGGAGCGGTCCAGGTAGAAGAGTTGTGAAGCCTCACTAGGCCGTCTGGAACCTTTTTTCTTCTGCAGCTGAGTGCCATGTTCTCCACGTATTACTCCTGTATCATCACGAGATTGTTTAGATTGCACGTACCCTTATTACAAGAAAAGACTATCTCCACTTGAAATCAACCCTAAGTTGTAACACATTAAGCAAATAGGGAAGGAGAAATGCGAAAAATGACCTCCACTCTACGACCATCATCAACCCTCCAGAAGAATGCGGAAATCCTGAATGTCCTGTATGGATTACTGGACAGCGACCGAGATCCTACAGATGCCGATGCTCAGACACTTCGGTACCTCTATGCCAGTTCGTAGTCTGCTGGCTTTACGCTCCTCATATAACGAGGAGGTCTAGTCGCTTTCTCTTTGCTCCTCCCGGCAGGCAGAGAGCGATTTCGTGGGGCAGGCCTTTGGTCTGTTCCCACACCCTCCGTGCTTTTCCAAAGAAAATTTGATTCTCTTTTTTCGAGATTCTGTTCACCTACTTTCAAGAACTTCTTGGAAAAACTTGGAACACGTGTAACAAACTCTGGCCGACCATCGAAGAAATTCGCTAGGCGTTAGAGTTATATCATGAAAAGCAACGATGCACCTGAATATTTCAAGGCGGGATACAAAGCTTCAGAATACCAAATCGATTACTACGCGTGAAGTTGAAAGGACACACACTAATAGTCCAATTCGTTTCTTCGTCGATATGACCATATTTATTCCTCTGTGGATACTATGCCGTATCTCGTGTGAATTATCAGGAGCGTGACAGAACTGAGTGATAACCAAGAAGATCGGAATTACCCAACAGATGAGCCTGTCCTAGTGACGTGTGGATTACCGTATGCAAGTGGAGAGATGCATATTGGCCACCTCCGCACATATGTACCTGCGGATGTTTTTGTCCGTCTCCTGAGAAAACTTGATGTAGATGTCACCTTTGTCTGTGGATCTGACACACACGGAACTCCAGTGGTTACAACTGCTGAGAAGGAAGGTGTTTCTCCAAAGGAGCTATACCAGAAGTATCACGAACATTACTTGGATACATTTCCCAAGCTTGGAATCGAGTTCGATAATTATGGGACCACTGATGACCCGGAGAATCATGAGCGGACCAAACAGATAGTACGTGCCCTTGAGAAGAAAGGATACATCTATCCCAAAGACTTGGACACACCATACTGTGACAAATGTGGTCGTTCGTTGCCAGATCGGTTTGTACGTGGAACCTGTCCCTACTGCGGTGCAGATGCGAGAGGTGACGAGTGTGATCAAGGTTGTGGACGATATCTCGAACCGGGAGAAATACTGAGCCCTCGATGCGCCATTTGTGGTTCTCCAACACGAACCGTAACGAGAAAGCATTTCTACTTCAAACTGACGGAATTCACTGATTTCCTGAAGAATTTCCTGGATGAAGTTGATGGTACGAAAAATGCAAGAAACTATGCCATGGGATGGGTAAAGGAAGGTCTCAAAGACTGGTGCATTACTCGTGACTTGGATTGGGGAGTTGAGTTTCCCGATGACCCAAGCTTGACACTTTACGTCTGGGTTGACGCCCCTATTCATTATATGTCTAGCACTGAGCAATGGGCAAAGAAGAAGGGCGAGCCAGATGCATGGAAAGACTTCTGGTCGCCAGATGGAGGACGCATTGTCCACTACATTGGTCAGGACATAGTTTATCACCACTGCATATTCTGGCCTGCAATGCTGAAGGGTAGCGACTACAACCTGCCCTCCGCAATCGTTGCTTCTGGAATGGTAAAGATAGAAGGCCATAATTTCAGCAGGAGCCGCGGCTATGTTGTCTGGATTATTGATGATTATCTTGAGCATGACTTGGACCCAGATTACCTGAGATACTACATGGTATCCCACAGTAGCCAAACCAAGGATCTTGATTTTGCTTGGGATGCATTTCAAGAGAAAGTGAACAGCGAGTTAGTAAACACCTTTGGTAACTTCATCTATCGGGCGCTCCATTTCAGCCATGATAACTTCGAGGAAATCCCAGAAGGTCATATTGAAGAATCGGTGAGCAATGCCATTGAAGCTACTGTTGAATCTGTGATAGATGCAACAAACAGGTATGAGCTTAAACAGGTAGTAGACGAAGTCCTGCGATTGGCTTCATTTGGAAACGAGTATTTCCAGAGCAACAAGCCTTGGGAATTAGTCCGTGAAGACAATAAGAAATGTGCCCGGGTGCTGTACAATGCCTGTTGTATTGTGAAAGCTCTTGCTGTTCTCATTGAGCCAATAATGCCATCTGTTGCGGAAAGCATATGGGAACAGCTTGGTTTAGAGGGAGAAGAGGTCCATGAGGTTGATCTTTGGGAATCTACTGAACCAGCGGAAGCTGGCAGAGAAATTCCTCAACCCCGCCCTGTTATATCCAAGGTTGACGACAAACTGATTAAGGAGCTCCACGGCATCATAGATAATCGAATCAAAGACGCAGAGGCTGCAGAAATGGGAGACAAAGAAAAGCAAGAATTGGTTTCTTTTGAAGACTTCAAGAAGATGGATTTCCGTGTAGGCGAAATTCTCGAGTGCGAGAGAGTTCCCGATACTGATAATCTACTGAAGATCATCGTTGATATCGGAGATGAGAAGAGACAGATGGTAACGGGTCTGGCCCAGCTCTATGAATGTGATGAGCTAATTGGTGAGAAGGCGCTTTTCCTCGTGAATCTTGAACCAAAGAAGCTGGCTGGTGTCAAAAGCGAGGGTATGATACTTGCTGTTGAGCATGCAGAGAAGGAAGGTCACTGGGTACCGCTAACCATCGAAGACGTTCCTCCCGGTAGCAAGGCCGCATAAAACGCCCTCCTTCCACTGGCAAAGGTATAATATGACATGGATACAGTTGGTTCAACATGTTTTTGCCAACTGTAGCCTTCTTCTCCCCCATTGCAGGAGAGTCGCTAGTCAATCGAATTCTGGACCGCCTAGATGGTGTGGATTTCGTAGTCCGCTCAGAGAAGGATCTTGATGCTGTTGGTTCTATAGAGAAGTCTCGAGCAATACTATTCGTGGGTACTGGAGGAACCGAGCAGCTGGTTGCTTCTTTCATGGAAAGAGTTGCTCTCGAATCTACAATTTTATTGGCGCATACTGGAAACAACTCATTGCCCGCTGCTATGGAAGTACGTGCATATTTGGAGCAGCATGGCGTTGATTCTGAAATCCGACAAGTTTCTATGGATGAGCTTGGTGACACGGTGCAAGTGTTCAATCACTATGAAGAAGTATTCAAGGATTTACAGGATAAGAGGATAGGGGTTATTGGAACACCTTCCCCTTGGTTGATTGCTTCCCAAGTTAATCGAAAAGCTGTTGAGCGGAAATGGGGAATCGAGATTGTGGATGTCCCCTTTTCAAAACTGAAGACGGTTGAACCTGTTGGTGAGGATTCTCTTGATACCCTTGAAATCATGCCCAATTCAACGAAGGTCAAGGATTCCGAGTTACGCTCTGCATATGAAATAGCCTATTCGCTTTTGGCTCTCGTGAAGAAGGAGAATCTCGATGCCTTAACACTTGAGTGCTTCCGCTTGGTTGAAACCACCAATGTAACCGGTTGTCTTGGATTGGCGGCTCTTAACAGCCTGGGAATTCCTGCTGGATGTGAAGGAGATATTCCTGCAACGTTCACCATGCTACTTGCGAAGGTTCTAACTGGTGAAACATCGTTCATGGCAAATGTAGTAGAAATCGACAAATCCGAAAATACTCTTACCTTGGCACATTGTACAGTTCCCTTTTCGCTAGTTGAAGATTTTGATTTCGTAACACATTATGAGACTGACAAGAGCGTAGGAATTCGAGGGCAATTTGCGAAGTCTGATGTCACGTTGTTGAAGGTCTCCGGAAGTGATCTCTCCAATTATTGGGTTTCCTCTGGTGTTATCGAGGCTAATTTATCGAAAAAAGAGGCCTGTCGAACGCAGATAAGAATACGTCTCGACAGCCCTGTCGATTATTTTCTTGATCATTCTCTGGCAAACCATCATATACTGATTCTTGGATTACATACCAAGGAAATTCGCGCATTCCTTGAACATATACCGAAGTCCTGATGGATGATGATTTTCTCTGGCTAGCTCAATTTCTTGAGTATTTCATGGACTCGATTCCTAGTTTCATCATTCATGTTTTCATATCTAGTATCTAGATCCAATAGGAAGTCGTGGTCCGACTTATCCAGCTTTTGGAAATCTTCTTCCATGAGAATATGTTGCCTTCCAGCTCTGGGAACAGTGACCCATTGGTTAACGGTGCGTTTGACTCCGCTCTCTGGGTCAAATACGAAACCTGCGGGTGCTGCAGTTGAAGATCCAGTTTCACCTGAGGGGGTTCCGGTAGGCGTTCCACTCCCCTCTGCTGAACTTCTTTGCATTGATTTTGATCCTCTTTTCACGATTTCTTGCTCAATTTTCATTCCGAGTAAACGATATATTGCTCTCTTGATCCGATACCAAATGCTCATTTTTGTTACCTTCCGGTATGATATAGCTAGGTCTACTGAATATGAGTGTTGGGGAACTACATTCAAGGGAATCCTAGAAACCATTCGTCGGCATTTTTGGTTGCATCTCAAACTAACTGAAGAACAAAATAATGAATCTGAATTTTCGTAAATGAAATAAGAATAGATTACTGATATTCTAATGCTTGAGGTATGATTATTCGGACTATTGACTAGTCTGAGACGGTCATAGAAGGATTACGTAATTCAGAACACGAGGGGTAGTCATATGGATGCTGAAGTGATAGTTGTGGGAGCAGGACCTGCAGGAAGCATAGCCGCATATGAGTGTGCCAAACGCGGCCTCAAAACACTGCTTCTGGAAAAACATGAGCTGCCTAGACAGAAACCCTGTGGCGGCGCGGTTATGTATCGAGGGCTGAGAGTGGTTCAAGAAGGGATTCCGTCTGAAATAGTAGAACGAAGAATCCATGGTCTGCGCTTCATTCTGCCTCGAAATGGACCTGCTGAATTCTCATCAGATTCACTTCTTGGCATAACCGTAATGCGCCATCTATTCGATGAGTATCTTGCAAAACGGGCTGAAAAGGCCGGGGTCGAAGTTCTAGAAAAAGCCTGCGTCACAGATGCCCAAACCACCACGGAGAAGGTAATGGTGACTCTGCTTGACGGAAGGAGGTATGAAGGCTGTTATATCATTGGTGCCGATGGTGTGAACAGCCGTATAGGTACATCTCTGGGTTTACGAACCCCTCGGAAAGATCCAACTCGGGTGGGGCTAGGGATGGAGTGCAACTACTATGTTGGAAAACATGGCGTAGAGAAGGCAATGAATGGTAATTCCTCCATTCTCGAAATGATACCTGCAACAGACCGGCTATCCTATGGCTGGGTTTTTCCGAAGAAGGGTCATCTTTGTGTTGGAATAGCTGGTCCAGCATTCTGCATGAAGCCACTTCGAGCCATGTTCGAGGATTTCAAGAAGAAGACTTCTATTCGTCTTGGTGTTGAGCTGAATGATGGCCGCCCTCGGAGCTGCTTCTTAGGTGGAAATGGGTTCCGACAGAACAATGTTGGCCTACGCTGCCTCCTAGTAGGTGATGCGGCCGGATTTGTCGATCCTATGATGGGTGAAGGCATAGCATACGCGATGCAATCCGGACAGATTGCCGCTAAGACTATCGCTGAAGCAATAAAGAAGAACAAATCAAGCCGAGAATTCCTATCAAAGTATCAGGCACTCTGCAACCGGGAATTTGCTGAGAGCTTTGACATGGCTGTAAGAGCCGGTGTTCGAGGAGGACGCTTGGCGGATTCGATACTTCCGCCTGCTACCCGGCTCAATCTGAGCTCTGAAATTCTGACCGGACTTGCAAGGGGCGATATTGATTACTCTGACATTCCTTACTTGCTCATTACGAAATTGCCTCGGGAACTGCCTCATGTACTGAGAGAGTTACTGATTGCAAGAATAAATGGATGAAGCTCACAGTAGTGTGATTCAAGCTGGAATCCAGCTGGTCACCGACTAGCACGACAAATGCAGGGCGGCTACAGCCTTGCCATTTTTGAGTTCGTTGTAGGTTTCACAGGCTTGTTTGGTGTTCTTAGCGATAAGTTTGATACCTCTGTCTTCAATCTCGCTGCGGACATGACTAGGAACAGACATTCTACCATAGCGCCCAGTACCAACAATGAGAATATCGGGATTACTATCGAAAATCGTTGTAAGATCTTCTAGGTGCAGTCTATGTCCCTCCTTGCGCCACCATTCAGCCTCCACCCTGTCTGGATGAATAATAACATCAGAACTGTACCTTTTGCCGTCGATTACTATATTACCGAACTCGTAATCGTCGATATTCATCTTATTACGAAATACCTCACTTATTGGTTAAAGTATTTGGTTATGCAATTCTTCTGTCTTGGAATGTTTTCCCTTGGTAGCCTAGCCTCAAAGATTCGTATCCATTGTGTGCTCAATATCATTGAACAAGTCTTCTTTGTCTTCAATGCCTACTGACAAGCGAACAGTCGACCCTGAGATGTCCATTTTATGTAGAATTTCCTCATCTATGCCATAATGCGATGTGAGAGTCGGCATGCTCACGAGACTCTCCACGCCTCCCAAAGAAGTCGCATTCAGGAATAAATCAAGCCCGTCTACGAAATTTCTGGTTTTTTGATGGTTGGCATTTAGCTCGATTGTCAACATTCCCCCAAAGCCTTCCATCTGTCTTTCTGCAATTTCGTGGCCTGGATGACTCTCAAGACCTGGGTAGAAGACCCGTTTCACACCGTCCATTTGAATTAGTTCCTTGGCAAGGAATAGTGCGTTTTCATTGTGTTTGGGCATTCTGACACCTAGGGTCTTGATACCTCTATTCAGCAAGAATGACGCAAATGGATCAATAGTTCCTCCAAGCAGCTTTGCGGTCTCGCGTATCTGTTCGACAAGTTTGGATTCACCTGAAACTACACCTGCAATGAGATCACTATGTCCGCCCAAATACTTCGTAGCGCTGTGAATAACGATGTCGATACCGAGGGAACTGGGCTGCTGGTTGTATGGAGTTGCGAATGTCCCATCGATGATGCTTATCGTGTTCGAATTTTGTGCGGCCATAGCAACCTGTTCAATATCGACTATCTTGAGTGTCGGATTTGTCGGGGTTTCGAAGTAACAGATATCATACTCGTCTTCTGAATGCTCTAATTCTTCAGTGAAATTTTCGACAGATACGAAATCAACTCTCACGCCCATCTTCGGAAGAATATCTTCGAATAAATGCAGGGTCCCACCATATATGGAATCAATTGCTAGGATTTTGCTCCCTTCGGTTATGAGACTGAAGATTGTAGAAGAAATCGCAGCCATTCCTGAAGATACTAACAGCGATTCCTCACTTCCTTCTATAGCGCTTATCTGTCTCTCTGTATGCTGTGTCGTAGGATTACTCCATCGTGTATAGAGATGCTCGCCAGATTTGCCAGTTACAGAATCCAAGACCTGTTCTTGATTCTCAAAGACAAATGTACTTGTTTGAGCTATTGGAACTACTGCTGGACCTTTCTCTTCTTCTGTCTCTCCATGGATGCATCTTGTTGCTATTTTTCGAGATTTCTTCATGAGAACCCTCTCTCATATTCCTTCTGTCTTATCTGTTACTCAACGGATACTTGCTGCTCAGATTCTTGAATAGTTTTGATGCTATCGGTTCTTGGACTTCCTACTTTCAGAGTTCGTGCTGGGCCTGCTGTTTGTGGCACTGTGCCAAAGTCACAGTCGATAGTCGTGAGCAACCAAACGTCTCTTGATGGTCCATTTTTTCTTTCAAGTTCAGATTTTGTCTTTTTCTCATTTTCTGAATCTATACCGAAATGTTGATCCTCACTGTATTTGCCTATGAGCCATACTAGAAGTCCAAGTACTAGCGCGATATAGGTTGCTTCCAAAACGAACATATCCATCCATTAAATATAGTTAATTAGACCTTTAATCCTTTCTAAACAACATTCTTCTCCAGCTGACGAGAGAGGGTCTTTATCTTTCCAGATCGTTTTGGGTAATAGCCTGCAAGTCAGTATAGCAAGTTTCACAATATTCGGCAGGTTTTAGATCTGTTTGAGAAAGCTTGTTGGAGAAGCGCATGACACAGTGGTTGTCACAGTGACGAAGCCGAAAGATATGCCCCAGTTCATGAAGAATCTCCTTAACTACCCGAAGCTCAAAGACATTGGTATTCCTAGGCTTGCCATAGAATTGCGGTTTGAGGCGTGAAAGGGCCACAACGGCATTCCTCTCTGGTTGTGCTACACCGAAAACGAAATTCAGTTTTGGGGTGAATAAATCTTCATCAACCAATCCAATTGCATGTATACTTTCAGGGCTCTTTTCCTCTAGTCTGGTTAGAAAAGCGCTAGCTCTATACTGTCTTCGCTGTTCAACATAGCCTTGTTCAGGGATGTCCAAGGCACCGTCCTCGACTTCCAGCTGCGGAAAAGAACCCGGCAAATCCCTATAGCAATTTGTCTTGACTCGCTCTAGGAAATCCTGATCGATGTCACCGAAGGGATACAGCGAAATTACCGCGGAATCCACCTGATTGTCCCCGTTAATAGATTTAGAAGTTAGGAATAAGACTTTGGGGTTTATGAACTTCCAAGTAAGAAAATATCCGCTCTTATATGAATAGTTCTATGAATCCAGCTATGAAGAAGGTAACTCAATGATGATTTTGGGTGCCATTTGATCTTCTGGTTTGATGAATTGAATGTTCCCTCCGGCTCTTTCTATAAACATCTTGGATAAAATGAGTTCAAAGTCACCTACTTGACTTGGTTCTTCCGACCTTTCGATGTTCCACTTGAACGCGTCTGAGGCAAGATTGTCAAAGGCTCCTGTGTCTGATGTGAATATTTTGATTTGTGACTTTGTATCTGCAGAATCAAGAAACGCTTTGATTTCTACATTACTCTCATCGGAATGAGCGATGTAGCGGAACAAGCTGACTAGACCTTGTTCAAGCGGTACGGGGTTGTTTGTCATAATTGGTTCGTATGCTTGGATTATTCGGAGAGTTATCTCTTTCTCTGGGAACATTGCGCGAACTTTGTCCAACGATTCTTGAAGGACCATTCTCACAGTCAAAGGTTTGGAATCACCCACATCGTTGCTCTCAATTCCGATATGTCGCACTTGCCGGATGAGGCTTATTGATTCATTGAGTTGATTCATTATCAACTGGTAAGAGGGACTCTTCTCATGTGAGATGTTTTGCTTTTCTGCCATGAGCTGGACTCCACCTAGGATTCCTTGCAGCAAATTACCCATGTCGTGAGTTAGCAAGTCTAAGTAGAATTCAGCTCTGTTTCTCTCTTTCACGACCTCGTTAAGAAGCTCTGCCAATTGCTCTTTCTCTTTCTCTTCTATAGACACCGTGACGTCGCTTAGTACGATTGCAATTGAATCGGGATTTCCTTTGATGTTGATTCGATGAGGAACTATTTCGATCTGAAAGAGTCTATCTGGTTTGTATGATTCTAGTGAGCAATATGGGATAATGTACTCGTTACCCGTGTCGAAAACTTGCTCTATCTCTTTATTGTGCATATTCACTATCTCATTCGCTACCTTTAGAGCTCGTTTTTCTGATAGATGTTCATCGCCCATCGTGGTCATAGTGACGTTCCAGTCTCGATTCACTAGAATCGTCCCTAAGCTTAGACGCGAGTAAATACCGACAAAACTGACTAGTCGACGTACTATTCCTCCACCTCCAATAAGAATCAGCCCAATTATTTGCACACTGAGAGCTAAATCTAGCATTCTAAGGAAACCTGCGATGAAACCTTCACCACCAAAATACAAGAAATACCCTATGAAAATGAGCATAGAACCCCAGACAAGTTCAGGTCTAGCAATTCGAAGCGGGTTGTCTCGAAAAACAACAACGTACGTTGCGGTTATTATGAGAATAACTGGAAACGCGGTTGATAGAGCAATCAGACGTACAGTCTGAATATCGAATACGAAGAGCAGTGCTGAAAGGGTGACCATAATAATTGAGAAAACTAGAAGGTAAATACGTCTCAGATTTGGATCTACTTCTTTAACCCTCGCCAAAGCATGGAAGTGCAACATTTCGAGTCCAAGCGCCGAAATGGGTACAACAAGCAGAAAATCCAGTGCTCTTAGCGGAAGGTATAGGGGATTCGAGCTTGTCATGTTTAACCAGAAGTAAATGTTACCGAATCTAAGAGCGCTGGCAACGCCAAAAAGGATGAATGTATGATTTGCTCTGTTCCACTCCTCAACTGACCGAGGTGCAAATGCAATCGCAATAAGAATAGCAATACCCGAAGCCAGTAGCGCGCTTTCGTACATTCAGTTACCTCCTAGATTGGCTATGCACAACCCGTATCCAGTATATACTGACTAAGATACAATTATCATATAGGCATATTACTTAGGTCTATCTCAGGCAAATCAGCTGAATCCTAGTTCGAAACAAACAATTTCCTGTCTGTTCTAGGAACATACTCTCCCTTTCATGAAGTGAAAATGTGTGCCATCTATTTGACCTATCAGCATCTACGTTTTCATTGTTTCTTGTGTTTCTATTAGCTTAGTATCATAACATATAAATCATCATTTTTTCATAGTGGGCACGTGGTCCGAATGTCTGAGTATGCCTATGAACTTGTCGTAGAAACAGTCGATGACCGAGTCGTGGAAGTGAACATCTCTGATGTTAACCCGTTCAAGGTTACGTCCGCCAAAGATTGGTGGCCTGATGCGCCTGATGGTATGTTTTCCCCTCAAACGATGTTAGTCTCCGCTTCCGCAACATGTATTGTCCTTTCGCTTTACAAGGCGGTACATAAGCTTCGAACGCAATTTGACCGAGTTACTGTGTCAGCTCGTGGTGAAATGGCAGAACTAGATAATGGCTACTGGAATTTCGGGAGGATGAAGCTCAACCTCAAAATCTGGATACCTGGCGAAAAGGAGCGCTCTAAGGTTGAGAAAGCAGTTCGGCTGGCCCACGAATCCTGCCCAGTTGCCAACACGCTCAAATGTGATACCGAACTGAACTTTGATATCATAGTGAGTTGAATACCTATTAGGAATTAAAATGGATGGTAAATAGAATGGATATATTACTGAAAGAAGTCTCAATTGATTTCGAGAACGCTGTTGAGAAACTTCAAGATGCTTGTGGTAACCATGGTTTCTCTGTTCTTGCTACGAAGAATCTAGACAAGATTTTCAAAAAAGCTCTTGACCTAGATGAGTATGACCGATATACCTTTGTTTTGGCATGTTCACCTCCACTAGCCAAGATGGCTCTTGATGTATCGAAGAAAGTAGGGCTCTTGTATCCCTGTAGTTTTGTGGTTTATGAAGAAGACGGGAAGATTTTCGTTGGTCATGCCTCAATCATGAAAGCAGCTGTTGAGCTGGGTTTGGCTCCAGAGGACGAAATGGCTGCAGTTCTCGAAGAGACCGGAAAGCGAAT
>WJIL01000050.1 GCA_014730275.1 Candidatus Lokiarchaeota archaeon
AGAATTTCGTAGAGGAATTCAAGGAATTCCTTAGCAAGTATAAAGTGCTGGGACTGGCAGTGGCCTTCATTCTGGGTGTATATTTGGGGCAGCTAGTTCAATCCCTTGTGAATAATCTGATAATGCCCATTGTGGAATTCGCCCTACCCAATGTAGAATGGAACCAAATCGAAATCGGTCCTTTTGGTGTTGGAGCGTTCATTGGCGACCTTATCACCTTCATAATCATAGCATTTGTCGTGTTTGTCATAGTCAAAGTAGCAAATCGAGCCGGCATTAAGTAGAGCCTTCTAGTTCAGAAGTCGCCAGGTATATGCGGAAATGGGTAAGCCTAATTTAGACCTGCCTCTAGAACACAAAGAGCGATTGGACGTAACCTCAGTGAATGAGCTATATTCCTACCTTGTGAAACAGTTGGTGCTATATACTGTAGTTGGTGCCGCCATCCGCATTTTCTTGTATGATTTTCCCGTGATTGAAACAGCTTGGTTGCTCGTGGGTTTGTCATTCAGTGTGGGTAGTGGTGGAACTGTGCTTCAATTGGCCCGCCTGACCAATAAGAAGCACTATGCATTAGGAGGAATATTCCTCATCATTTTTGGGTTACTCCCCTTCTGAGAGAGGCTACCCTTTGCCGATTCGTGGCAGGAACATAGGAACTTCATCTCCATACTCCTCGTATCGGTCTCCAAACATCCTTGCAAGTTGTTTCTCCTCTGCGTGACTCATAGCATATACTGCAACGAAGATAACCGGAGTCAACAGAAAAGAGTATAATCCTGACATGAGTAGGCTAATACCGATATGGGACAGAATACCCCCCAAATACTGAGGGTGTCTGCATTTTACGTATATCCCATTTGTGACCAATTCGTTCGGTAATTGGGTTTGAGAAACACTTAGCGAAAGTTCTGATACTGCACTTAATCCGAAATAGGCGCCGAATACTAGGAAGAACAAGCCAACAATAAAATGAATGATGGGAATTTGGATTTCAATGATTGGTATACTAATCCAAAACGATTGGAAGATGGGCAAACTAAGAGCGGGTTGGGGAACAAACCAGATTCCTGCCCAAGAAGCAAACAGCAACCATCCTGAAACAATACCGATTACATTACCTATTTTCCTTCCCCAATGTTCTCCAAATTGCTCTGTTAACTTCGTTCGATTCAACGAGACGATGTGAAATAGAGCAGATATCCCGAACAGGGCCAAGAAAAGCAATAGTAGTTCATCCATGGATTTTCCCCCCACGCATTGTAGTTGCCTATATTCTTCGAAAGTTATGGATTGTTCCTGTCTCCAGGTTATCCCAATGCATCAATTCGAGCTCTGTGGATTGATGATGATCGAAAACTGATTCAGTTATCTCAAGTACATCATGGGGACTGATGCTTTGGGTATGAAGATGTTTGATGAAGACAGAGAGTTTCCCCCCGTGTTTGAGAATTCGGTCAAACTCATCCAAGAGGCGTCTATAGGGATTAAGAGTGCCATCGATTCTAAGCAAGCTGCGAATGATGTCATAAAAGAGGACAAAATCAACAGAATCTTCTTCTAGATTTATCTTGAGCTCGCCGTTTGTTCTCATAGGTATGATGATGTCATCAAGATTCATGACGGAAGCTCGGTACATCAGTTCATCTATGGCTGAGTGTTTCTTGTCAAGGGCGTAGACCGTGCCCTTACTCCCGACTACTCTTGCAGCTGGGATTGTGTAATGGCCCACTCTGCAACCGAAATCGAGCACGACATTCCTTGGTTGTAAACCTATCCTTCGGAAGAACTCTTCTCCCATCTTACTATACCATTTGAGGACATCTGAGCCAATAGAAAGGGAATCCAGAATGTTCTTCTCAGCAGCTTCCTGAGTTTCGAGTTCTTTGTTACCCTTTTTGTTGTTCATTCTCTACACTTCCCGATCTACAGCAATTAGACTATTCTTTCATATTCAACCTTTTCAAGCATGTTTCTAAACTATTCGAAAAAACGAATACAGTATGTATAGGAAAACATTTTGTTCAACTCTGAGTGCCTCTACAATCCGTAGTTGAAAATAGCCATTGTGAAAGGGGCTACGGGGTGGTTCAATGATTCAAAACAAACCCTATTCTGCTATCATATTTTTCATCTTCCTCATTTCGTTGGGTTCTCCAATTCTAAAATCCACTAGAACATGGCAAGGGGACTCTGAAGCTGCTTTTTCGCGTACTCCGAGTGATTCATTATTTGGCAACAATCCTCTGATGCCGGAAGAATCACCTCAAACTACTCCAAAAAACCCTGGTCATAACCTATTTACTGAATCGTCAATTGGGAATGAAGAAGTTATTGAAGAAGGAATCCTTGATGCTCTAGATGTGGAACAAAGGGGCTATACAACTCCTGGCATATTAGCTGGCAGGACTGATACCGGGATAGGCACATCCTACGCGTTTCCCTTGGACGAGGAGCATGATTGGGTTGCAAGCATGGCTGAGCTTGAGGTATGGAATCTTACAAGATTATACGCTGTAAATGGCAGTTTCATTGACGGAATTCCCGGACCAAATGTGAATCCCAACGGAAGTGTAGCATATCGTCCCTTTGGCTGGGATGCTACAAGTTATGAACCTGAAGGATATAATCAGACGCAGGTTGCAGCGTATGACGATAGCGATACAGGGTACGTCGTCGTTGAGAATCAAGGTGAGAGACAAGGGGCGAATAACAAGCAAGTACACGCAGCCGGCACCTATGTGATTTGGAATCAGACTCTTAGAAATCTCGATCACGTAGATGAGGCTTTCTTATCTTTTAGGTACCTCTACCTCAGAGGCCCTTTAGGGGATTTGAACCAAGGCTCGTGTTTCATAAGAGTTCTGATAGACGATACTGCGATCTGGAATGTAAGCCTTCTCGATGTTGGTGACCGGGGAGTGTGGAACAGCACTGGCCGAATACCGGTAAACTTGACGGAACTCAGTAGTTCTGCTAATTTGAAAATTGGGCTATTCATAGATGAAACCATGGAGTTGAAGCCGGAGGATCAAGGGATAGAAAATGCTGTATATATCACGACATACCTTGATGATTTATCACTGTACGCGAAGAACCCTCCTTCCTTTTCTGAAGTATCGCTAGAATACAAAGTCGGAGAGAATACAACATCTGTAATTGGGAGCAACGGAGAAGGATTTGCTTCAATCAGTTTTGAGGATTATGTCACATCCGGCCCTGTTGATGTTGCTGTTATATCAAACACTTCTGTTTCTTTCTTGCACCAACCGAGGCTACTCTCTCATAAATTCGATAACTCTAGTTGGACAACTGATTTTGAGAAAAAGGGTGTAGCCTATTCTATAGCTGCTAATCAGAGTTCAAATTTGACACTCTACACGTATCTTGGGACTCGAGAAGAATACGAAAACTTCTCCCTTGTTTTGTATCATCCAATCGATTGGATGAATCCTAGAGTATACGATCCATTCCTTGTTGAGGTGTCAGACCAATGTATTGTCCAAGAGGGCCGACTAGAGGTTCCACAGTCTGTTTTGAACCGTCTTGGATGGTGGCTCGTCAGCTTTAGTTCACCCAACTACGTCGAAACGTTCTGTTCGCAGATTCGGAATGAGAAAGAGTCCTACTGGTCTAACACAACATCTTATGCTACCGGAAACCTCACAAGAGTACTAGCATCCCTAGGAAGTGAATATAAAATAAGCTCAAACTTGGAGAATCTACATTTTAGATGGCGGATGCCCAACGGAACAATCTGGTATAATACTACCGTTGATTCGAGTAGCCCGGTTTCTGCACCTACTCAAGGGCTGCGACTATCTGGCTCCAATACTACTGCTGGTCAATGGAGGACTGAATTGTTCTGGACTAACGGTACGGAACTTGCTCTTAGCTCCATATCGTTTACTCTCCGTCATATAGTATCAATTGAGCCCATCCAACCCATCATTGAAACGGAAGTTGGTGAGACAATCAACGTCCTTGTTAGATTAGAGGACGCTGACAATGGAGATTTAATCATGACTGGTCCAACCACCGTTACAATGGAATGGGCTGAATCTACATACGAATTCGTTCCAAATATACTAAGGAACTGGTGGGAGGCCAGTGTAGACACTTCAGTGCGCCCTGCTGGCTCTTACATGATGAATGTCTCCGTTTCATCTCCCTATTTCTGGGATACATTCTGCACAATCGAGCTTCAATCTGTATTCTCTACAGATTTGAACTCACCTGAAGGCCCAATTGAACCCCTTGTATTTGGCAGGCCACATTCCTTCACATTTTCATACTCACTCAAGCTGAACGGGAGCAACATTAGAGGAGCAAATATTTCAGTTTCGCAGTTTGGAACGGGAGATTACGACGTTGAGGAAGCAGAGAATGGTCTCTATAATTTGACAATTATCCCTGGCAATCTCGGCAATCAGAGTCTGGTTTTGACTTTCAAGAAGGAGGGTTGTGAATCTCAGTACTACATTTTTACCTATCTTGTTGTGAGAGTTCCCATCCAAGTCTCAATTGAGTCTTCTCTTGTTGGAGTTGAAGGAGACTCCATTGATTTGGAGATAAAAGTGACAGAATCTGATACGGGTGAACCTGTTACAAATGCCACTGTTGTTTATGGAATCTTCCCTGCAGTAGGAGATTCCATTGAAACAGGAAGCGCGGAAGAGTCTTCCCCGGGTTCTTATCTGGCCTCTATTACCATTCCTACATCTGATTCCAATGGATACCGATTACGAGTGCAGGTTGAAAAGGCGAATTTCGAGTCCATTGACGATTTCAGCGCAGAGCTCGTCTCACTTGTAAATCAACAAGCCCGGCTGGTCTATTATGGCACCCGTATTGGGGGCATATTGGCTTTTCTAGCAATATCCGGGGTTGTGTATACACTGTATCGTAGAAAGAAGAATGCCGAATACCAAGAAGCTCTGGCTGTTAAACGCCGCTTTGAGGATGCTAGTGATTTGATAGGAATCATCGTTCTGCACAAAGATAGCGGTCTACCTGTATATTCCAAGATTCTAAAAGGCGGTTTTGATGAAAGCGTGATTTCTGCATTCATTACTGCTATCAGCCATTTCAGATCAGAATTTGATTCTGAAAGCATGGAGGCAAAATGGAAAATATTGCCTATTTCAGATATTATTCGTGCAGTAGAAACTGAAAACTTGATTTGTGCATTTATCACTGTTAGCAAACCTTCCGAAATCCAAGAAGATAGGATGAAGCAATTTGCAATTGCTGTTGGTGATGCTATTGACGATTTATACGAGGATAGACCGACTAAAGCCGAAGATGAAAGCGTAACGAATCTTATTGATACCTTGTTCGATAGCACTTTAGATGGTCATCTCCTGAAATACTACAAGCGCGGCACATCTGAGGAGTTCCCTGGTAGATACAAGTGCTTGGAAGAAGTACTGGAAGGAACGGAGAGCCATTGTGCGAAGCCAAGTTATCTTACAAGAAGCATGTCAAAGTGCGGTGTGAATGAGCCGAAAGCAAGCAAACTTGTGATGGAGGCTATCGATAAGGATCTACTGATTTCCTGTCAACCTGACGAAGCTAACGATCATTCATTTGCATTGGACTGGGAGCTCTAGTGTCAAATATCAATCTCTGAGTAGCTCTCTGCAAACAACCAAGAAGGGCATGCAATTAGACCTCCATCTTAAGTGTGAACCACCTATTGAGAATGGAAAAAACTGGTTAAGCTCTGTATGATTCTGTCCATAGTCTCAAGGAGCTCCAGGGGGTTTGTAGATACTTCCATTCCATGGTTTGCACCTTCGATAACCAAGCTATCTCCCCCTGTTGATTCTACTAGTTTGGATAGCAACTCCTTATCATAGTATGGATCCTCCGTTCCAATCACAAACAACGAATCTGGTGCATAATCATTCAGTGCTTTCTGTATGTCCGGCAAAAGAATGAGTGGTGTATGCCAAATGAATTTGGAATCTCGTGCATCAGGGAATTCCTCTAGAATATTGGCCAAAGCAATGGTGCCGAGTGATTTTCCCACAATACAGCAAAGCTGTTCATCCAGCTGTTGTTGTGCAGTGGTATATGCTGCGACAACATCATCTTTCAACCACTCCATTTTCGCTTCTTGGCTTCTATTTTCAAAGTCGGGGTTATCCATATAGTCATAGTTGATGTTCAGGACATTGATTCCCATGTAAAGAAGAAAGCGATTAGTGTAATATAGAAGGGGTGCTTGAGTTGTGTATCCTCTACCCGGAAAGGTAATTGCATATCTGTCGGTATCCGTTTTCAGTCGAAGATATTCATTCGGCACTTTGCCAACATGTCCTTCTATATTGAGCTCTTCAAATGAATACATTGACAATCAACTCCTTCAAGTCAAGAATCCCTTGGCTATCAGCATATAAGACTGTGCGGTTAACCCAACGCTCCCCAAGGGAACTCGCTCGTTGGTACCATGGATCAGCCCAAGCAAATCACCCATATCAAGAGTATCATCGAAGAGGCTGAAACCATAAGCCTGGGTTCCGAATTCATTTCGGAAAAAGCGGCAGTCGGTTACGCCTGGCATTAGCATTGGCACTAGCTGACAAGTTGTCCCTTTCAATTGTTTTACACTATGTTCCATCTGCTTCACGAGTGGCGATTCGACTTCACTTGCATTTCCATACGATGGCTCCGAACCCGCTTGTTTCGGAAGAGGTTCGATATTGGTCTCTTCAGCAAGTGGCCCTAAGGCCTTCTTGAGGTGATCGTGTACGTATTGCGCATTCTGTCCCGGAAGTGTACGTATGTCTATGTCCACGTATGCACCTCCGGCTACAACATTAACCTTGGTTCCTCCCTGGCACAAGTTCGGTGAGATAGTCATTCTACTGAGTGCATGAAGTATCTTCGCTTGCGCAAGATTATCCTTGCTGGCCATCTCAATAAGCCGTGGAAGCAGACTCTCTCTTCTGAGTAGCCATTTCTGTGTACTTCCAATAGGCATATTTTCGACAAGAACATCGAGAAACTCGGTTGTCAGTGGTGGTTGATACATCTTGAGTCGACGTACTGCTTCCGCCATTTTCACAACTGCATTCTCCGATTTGAAAGGCATAGACCCATGTTGTTCTTCTCCTTTGAAATTCAGTCGCAACCAGGTCGCCCCCTTTTCTCCATATGCGAATACGAATCTGTTTTCTCCTATTGGATG
>WJIL01000051.1 GCA_014730275.1 Candidatus Lokiarchaeota archaeon
CGATTCTTCATTTTCGTGATTCAGCCGCCACGCAACCGCTCCGCGTAGAATCTTCTGAGATACTCGCCGCACAACAGCTTGTTGAACATCGGTATCAAGTCCTGATAGCGAGAGTACGGTCATGCATCCTTCGTTGACAATTCCCGGGCCATCTCCCCCGGCCAAGGGCACTTCTTGGCTCTTGTCAAGGATTGCGATTTCTGTAGCTTCATTCATTAGGCTCTTGAGGCCCTTCAGCTGTTCGGAATCTTCACCACCGTCAGCTTGTTCGAGGGTGTTTTCAAGATCTTCATAATCCCATTCCGTATCTTCCAGCAATTCGTAAGCATCTCTGAATAGTTCTCTCTGCCGGTTTGCATTTGAACGAACCCGGAGTATGGAAAGAAAATCATCCGCTGAGAAGCTGTTGAAGCGAAACCTCAGAGGAAGTATTTTCCTGTCGGGGTCAGCTTCAACGGAGAATGCAACCAGCCGGTCGCCTAATTCGTTACGCATTCCAATATATTCACTGTGTGGATCAATTACGACTACTGCTCCACCCATTTCGAGAATCCTTGAGATAATCACTGCAACTGTGTTTCCTTTTCCTCCACCAGTGATTGCCAACACAGCCAAGTGCCGCCTAATCAGCTCATCTACATTCAATCTGACGCGGACATCCTCATTCGTAAGAAGATGTCCTATTTCGATATGCCCCTGCCCAAAGGCTTCTTCAAGTAATTCTTGCGGAGCTCGGAAGACTTCTGCACCCGGTGGAGGAGAAAACCGAGGCATCTCCAGTTCGCTGGCTTCGTTGAGAAAACCGAGGATTCTTGCTTTTGCTTTTAGCACCTCACCATCCCTTAGATCACCAATCCGAGTGAGGGCCTGGAACTCTCTCGGGCTTGTAAGAATCGAGTTAGGCATGTTCTGATTTTCCAGCCCGATTTCGCTTACTGATGCTAAAACTGGTTTCTCAAGGTCCTCACATTGATAGTCGATCACCAGGTACTCGCGGAGTCTGAGTGGTGATGTGCGCACAATGCTTGGGTCAACACAGATAGCAACTTCAGTCGGCGTCGTGGTGCCAAGCAGATTTCCTATGACTTCTCTGTTACTCATTTCTTCTTCACCTAGCCAAATCTGGCCCTTCGCTGTTCATTGAATACGAATCGTGCTGCGCGCATGTCCTCTTTCGCAATGGACGAAATCATCAGTTCCATAAGTGATTCTTGTAGCGACTTTGGAATCAAGGCTTTTTTGTGGACGATATGGGAGGGCAGCAGGTAGCCGTTCCCGTCATGCATCGATGTGATAAAACGCTGAATCTCCTCAGTATAATCTTCTTGGCTTTTGAGATAGTCCAAGCGGAACACCCTGCCATGGGGTTTGAGAATGCCGAACATGGTGAGAAAATCGCCGCGGCCATCAGTCAGTATGGACTCTGATTGCAGGTGCGCCTTAACTCGGGGTACCTCAAGGTATCGAGCTTCGACTGGAGGGGTGAAACCCGTTCGGTCTCCTGCAAGCATCGCGATGGTTGAGCTATCGTTGAAATCGGTATCTATGCCCAGTTGTTTCGAAAGCAGTCGAGTTCTGGTGTCCTTTGCGGCTCCGATGAGCTTGATATCAAGGGTCTGACATTCTCGGATAAGCGTATCAAAACGTCTCATGAAGTCATGGTAGGCCTTGAAGAATTCGTAGTTGGGATTCTTGTCAGGTTCGGGTTCACGGAAGTACCTCATGATGGAGTACGGGACACCCATCGTGGCATAGCTTGCAAGCCCGTTATCCAGCACAGCGAATCCCGGTTCGTCATCGAGCAGCTCAAGAATACATTCGATTTCGAGTGTGTCTCGTTTCAATCCGACAAGGCGATCCACGTTTCTGGAGAGGGTGGTGAAGCCCGCGTCCATGTTCTCATACCATTTGGGAGGTTCACCAGGTTTGAACAACGCTGCTGCGGCTCGAACAACGTAGAGGCTCCCACCCACTAGGTTCATGAAGCCTGAACCCCCATCAACCCATGCAGAAGGGACATCGTCGAATCGAGGTTCAACATGTTGTATGTCCAAATCAACATCATCTAGTTGCTGTTGGGATTCCCGCATCTTCTCCAGCGCATTCTGTGAAAATTTGCGGATCTGCTGAAGCCAGTGATCCGTAACTTGCTCCTCTTCTTCCATCATGGGGTTCCCCCGTATCATGGGCGTTGGTTGACGCTCATAGCCTGCTGCAGTATGTCATACTAGCTGCTTGTTTTTGAGTTCTGTGGCGCTCCCATTTCCCCGCCTTGGGAGTGTCAGATGCACTCTCGTTTCTATTAAGTCTTCGCCGTTTGTTTGATCTCCCTGGCGGGAGCTTATTTTTTGCAATAGGAAGATGCAATAGTAGAGTAGCTGGGAGCCCTTGAAAGGTTAAGCTTGTCGAGCAAGACGGGGTTGAAGTTGACGAACGCGACGAAATCACGATAGCTGAGCCCTGAATCGAACTTGAGCCCAAGAAGGACAGCCAGGGTGGGCAGAGGAAACTCAACAGGCCTTCCCAAATTTCGTCAGAGACGATAGCGATAAAGAGACTATGTCGCCTCTATGAGAGCTCCTGCAGGTTTTTTCAAGACGAAGTGGTCGCACCTGCTGGAATATGAGGAGGCCTGATTCTGGTTCTTACACCTATTTTGACTCTAAATGCAGGAATCATTGTAACAATGTACCGACGTACTTCAGATTCTACATACAGCTCTTCTATTCTTGATTAGCGGGGAATCGTACCTGTATCCGCTGAATAACAACCTCATGGGGCAGATGCCGACTACAGGTTCAACCCACGGACGCCTTCAACACCGGATAGGAAGCGTCTCAGTCTTGTTGACCCTCCGGACATCATACCCTTCGAGTTTAGGGCCTCACTGTCATGGGGTGGACTTCTTAGTCTCCCCGACCACACGACCATGAAACCGGCACCAATGATACAGGTATAATGTCAAAACTCGTTGACAGACCAGCAGTTCATTTTCCAAACTGTAGTTCATTCCATCTTTCAACATCAGGACGGGCAAGGCGGAGTGTCATGCTCCAAAACGGGAGACTTGCTTCCAGCTAGGATTTGGGTTCTAATTTCACGATTGCCCATGTTATGGTGGTTGGCTCAACAGGAAGTCCGTCAATACCGATGTTGAATATCTCACTCTCTGCAGTAGGTTCAATGTCAGCCTGAGCCGGGTGCAGAATTTGTACATCGAAGTACTGTTCCGCAATCTGCTCCAATCTGGTTTCAAACCCTAGGTTCATACCCAACTCCTCCAACAGCTGAGCATTCTGATCTCCGTTGTCGGGATAGAAGAAAGTGATGAAGTATGCTCTATCTTTCAAACAGCGGGAGAGCTCCATTGCGAAGCTCGCGCTATCCCTGATATTCGTAAGGCCTAAATTAGATGTAAACACCGGTACCGAACTCTCAGCGAAGGGCATCTTCTTGACGTCGAACGCAATCAGGCTGACCTTGTCGTAAAGGCCAAAATGTTCCAATCGCAGTTGATTCCTCAGTAAGATAGTGGGGCTTATGTCACTAAAGACGACCGGATTCTCAAGGGTGCTGAAGACCTTTGCAAGTCCAGCCATACCCGATGCCAAATCGACAACGAGCCCATCTTCACCAGCCAGAAGATTTTGAAGCTCTTTCTTTTTTGTGTCGTATTGTCGGTTGAAAGACGGTGCATATAACTCCTCTACGGCTAGTCTTCTCGTGGTCTTTGCCAGATTGTAGTTACCTCTTTCGTCGTGAATAGCGGCCCGCAGAAATTTATCTGCCGCGTTGAGTGACGATAGATCACTCTGCATGAGTTGCTTCTCATATTTTGGATTCTTCTTCAGCTCTTTCGCCAGGTGACTGTCAACAATCTTCCAGAGGTCATTACCAGAAGTTTCTGTCAATAGGAAGGTGGCTACTTTGTCTCTGATGACGTAGTTTCTGTTACAGTATTCACAGGTAGCATCAGCGGAAACTATGCCGCGCTCAGTCTCGGTTTCAATTTTCCATTCCAGATCTCCATGGCAATCGGGACAGCATAATAAGCATTGAAGAATCTTTAACATCTTGAGGGTAGCATTTCTCTGACACCTAAAGACTGACGTAGTCGGACGAGGGTGCTTGAGGGTCTTCTAGAGCTTAGTCATGACTGGCGATTTGCCATCCCCTTGTTGAGTTCCCTAGAGTGTGAGTCTTGCTCTGGTGCTTGTGTAGAGAGGCACGGTATCACCGGATGACATTTCAATCTTCTTAGCTGGAGCTTCTTTGTTGATACAAGGGTTAAATTGTACTGTGCTAAGTTATCGCTTTATCTTTCAATTTCCTCATCATCCTCTCCATCATTAAAGGCCATATCATCTACTCCATCGAAGAGATGCTCTAGCATTCTCTTGTTATTCGCTTCGTTCTCGAAATAATCATCAAGTATGCGGTCGATGTAACTAAGGAATCCATCATAATAGTCATAGTCCTCGATTAAAAAACCCTGTTCTTCTGCATTTGCCTGCATGGTCATGAAAATATAATATGAACATACATGCCACCATTTCAGAGCTTCTTCAAGAGCCTCCCTTCGTCCACTTGAGAACTCAACCTCTTCAAAGAGTCTCCATTTACTTTCCCATTCATCGTCGTCCACTTGGATTATCCTCAAAACAGAATAGAGATACATCTTGACTTTTTACTGTTACTCTGGAGTGTTAAGAACATTCAAACGGTTCCCGACATAGCTGCGCAGGGTATGGGGGAATAAGTGTCTCTTTTGAAACGGTAGGGTGTGATGAGGTTATTTTAGAGCGTGAGGAACTTTCAATCTCCTTAGATGGAGCTTATTCTGTGCAACTAAAAGTCGGCCTACTTAACTCACTAGAGGGGACGACAAGTTTCAATCTCCTTAGCTGGAGCTTATTCTATGCAACCTATCTTTGTTACACTCTGCTGAGAAC